>NZ_JZRH01000048.1:0-19086 GCF_000963985.1 Pantoea sp. BL1
TTAACTGATCGGCATTAGCCCTTAAGGCTGCTTTTTTGCTTTCTGAAGGCCGCTATCCTTTATTACGCTGCGCCAGCCACTCGTCACGCGTCAGCTCCCAAGTGCCCGCCGGTAACTCGCCCTCAACAAAAGTTTTGCGATAGGTATCCACTAACCGCATGCCGGTGCGTTCCGAGATGCGACGAGAAGCCAGATTATCCATCGCCTTGGGCACACGCAGACACCTCTGGTCGAGATGGATAAACCAGAATTCGGTGACTGCTGCGCAGGCTTCACTCATCAATCCCTGCTTCTGCCATTCAGGCACCAGCCAGAATCCCCGGTTATCTTCCGCCCCCAGACGTAGTGAGATTAAACCAATCAGACTGTTGGGATCAGATCGATGGCGAAGGCTCCAATGCCACGCCTGCCCTGCTTTCATTGCGGGCAGCGCCATGCCCTCAATATATTGACGGGCACCATCAGCGGGATAAGGCCAGGGCACAGAACCTATCAGATGCCGCACGATCTCCCAGCGCGGGAAAACCTGCTGTACCTGAATCGCATCTTCGCTTCGCAGCGGTTGCAGCAGTAAACGGGGCGTTTCCAGACGGGGTATTTCCATGACAACCTCCTTGGTTAACCCATTCAGTATTATCGTAAAACGGCCGGAGTGGGAATGCTTCTGGCAAATAATCAGTCAGTTACCGGAAGCAATCAAAGCGGAGCGGGATCACATTTTTCGTCAAATATGACAGCATTTCATCTGATTGAAACAAAACTGTCATACAGTTTAATTACTCTTATCCTTCCTGTTTTTCGATGGACACTTATTATGGTCATCAAAGCTAAAAACCTGCAGGACGCGGAAGAACTCCTGCATTCAGGTATCAGTAAAGTTGAACTGGCTTACGATATCGGCAGCGACGATTTTTTCCGCCTGGCTTCGCGGTGGTGTGACCGCGGTGCACGTATAACCAAAGGCAACGAGCACTTTGTGGTACAGATCAAAGGCATGTCGATTCCGCCTAATCACTAAACGTGGGTGAGCCGCTTTGGCTTGCTCTTTTCACGGCTGACGGGTAAAAATAGCGTTTTAACCGTCAGCCGTGATGCTTAATGTTTGCTTCTGAAATTCCCCTGGCACTGCCCCCCTCCCCGTTTATTACCGCTGCGGCTATGACAAGCTCTCCACTCCCTATTGCGTGGTGTGAATTTAATCAGCAGGCCTGGCACAGCGATCTGCATCAACACTGGCAACTCCCGCTACCACTGGCGCTACACAGTGCCGTCACCAAGCGTAAAGCTGAGCATTTAGCCAGTCGCTGGCTGGCGCAGCAGATGCTGGCACGCTTCGCGATGCCTGACTTTATCCTGCGAAATGCGCCCGATCGCTCGCCGGTATGGCCAGTGGGGATTCAGGCCTCACTCTCGCATTCGCAGCAAATGGCCGTCATCGCGGCAACGCAGGCGCCCCTCTGTATCGGCGTTGATGTCGAGCAAGTGATGGCAGAACAGACCGCAGAGGAAACGGCGGAGATGCTGATGAGCCATGCAGAGCGTCAACGGTTAGCCGCCGCTGCACTGCCGTTTGCAGCAGCGGCCACTCTGCTGTTTTCGCTGAAAGAGAGTGTCTATAAAGCGTTGTGGCCACAGTTGCATCAGCCGATGGATTTTCTGCAAGCGGAGTTGCTGGAGTGGGATTTGGCGCAAGGCCGCGCCACGGTCACTTTGACGCAGGATTTTTCACGCGAGTTTAACGCCAACACACGGCTGCAGGCGCATTTCTGGCAACGTGGCGACCGCGTTATCACACTGATCGCTCATCCACTGAGCAACCCATAAAAAAACCGGCTCAGAATCAATCTAAGCCGGTGACAACACAAGACGACAGAAGTGTTCCAGGGAGACAGAGACGAGGAATCTCTGTTGAAACTTACCTTACCTGCCTGACAACACCTTGCCCAATAAGGGTTTTTGCTAAGCTATCCCAGTTGACGTTAATGACCCGTGTCAGTGCGCTTTACCGCATCCAGCGTGGCCATGTCACGTTCATTGCCCGTCAGTTCACTCAACTGGCCTTCGCGCATCTCCAGCAAGCGGTCAGCATGGATGAAGTAGTGATCATCATGGCTGATGGCGAATATTGTTTTGCCCGATGCCTGTAGCCAGGGCAGCAATTCACGGTAAAAGATACGACGGAAATGCGGGTCCTGATCCGCAGCCCACTCGTCCAGCAGCAGGATGTCGCGTTCCTCCACCGCCGCCAGAAGCAGTGCCAGTCGCTTACTTTGCCCTTTAGAGAGTTGCAGATTCAGCACCTTATTGCCTTGCAGCTTCAGTTTGTCCTGCATCTTCAGGCGTTCCAGCCACTGCTGCACCAGTCCAGGATTCGCTGGCTGGCCGCCGTGACTGATCAGGCGATCAAACAAATGCACATCGGTAAACACCGCTGAGAAGTGTTTGCGGTAAGCATCGAGGTTATGCCAGTCAACCACTTTGCCATCCAACAGCAAACTGCCTGATTGTGGTTGGTACAGGCCCGTGAGCAGCATCGCCAACGTGGATTTACCGCTGCCGTTGCCACCAATCAGGAACACTAACTCACCACGATGCAGCGTCAGATTAATCGGGCCAACCTGGAAACCGTGATCGCCATAATGGAAGCAGACATCGCGCAGTTCCAGTGTTTGCCAGTCACTCACCTGTGGCAGCGCTTTGAACTGTGCATCGTAAGGCGCGAGATCGAAGGTGTTGATTTTACGGAAGGCGACCTGAGCGCTCAGTAAGGTCGGCAAGGCACCCACCGCAGCCAGCAACGGCGTACGCAGGAACAACAGCGTCAGTGAGTAAGTCGCGGCCACCGCCGTGTTCGCCCAACCCAGCCCATTGGCCATAAAGAACACAATGCCAATTGCACCCAGCATCATGATATTTGACCAGTTAACCGCGCTGAGGTGGAAGGTGTCGGCACGAACGATATGATGACGATAGCTTTTGGCGTTTTCCTGATACACGGTGTCGTAAATCAGTTGAGCACGCTCGCGGTTAAGCTGTAGCTCTTTACGCCCTTCAATGATGGTCTGGAAATCACGGTAAAGGTCGTCTTCGATTTCACGCAGTTTCGCCATGTGTTGATACACACGTGATACCAGCAACCAGCCGCCCACCAGGGTGATGACTAACCACAGCGAGGTCAGCAGCAACATTTTAGGTGACAGCCACGCCAGATAGAGCGCGGAACCCAGGGTAATAATGATGCCCTGAATCAGCTCCGGCAGGCGGACAAAGGCGATGGTGATCGCACGCACATCACTGGTGAGTCCCGCCAGCAGTTGCGCGTTACCTATCTGCTCAATGCGCTCGACGCGCGTATCCAGAATACGCTTGATGAACTCGCCGCGCAGGCGCCAGACAAAGTGATGGCCAAGCTGAGTTAATGCCAGTTGCGAACCCAGCGTCACGGCCATCAGCAGAAACAGCTGCCCCAGAAAACTCGGCAGCACAGAAATCGAGGTATTCACCGCGACGATCAGCTCGTTATTGATATAGGCGATTAAGCCGATGCCGAGCGCGGCGCTTAACAGCGTCAGCAGAATGACGCCAATAAAAGGCCAGCGATACTGGCGATAAACCACATGCAGCAATGCCATTAACAGATTCCGGAGGTCGACCAAGCAGCCTGCAGTTTAATGGTGCTCCGGATGATAGCAAGATTAATTCTCATTCACTGCGCCGTTAATGGGCGCGGCGGAAAGTGAGGTTAAAGCGAAAGGCGCCCGCTGCCGGGTGAATACCGGGTTTGAGCGGCAGAATGCCGTGATAACGCAGGCGTGAGGGGCCGCCCCACACCACGATATCACCGTGCTCCAGCAGCACCCGTTGCGTGGCATCACTGCGCTCAAAACCACCAAACTGGAACACCGCAGGCAGGCCTAATGACACTGAAACAATCGGCTGACGCAAATCCTTCTCGTCCTTATCCTGATGCAAGGTGAGTTTGGCTCCGGGTTCATAGCGGTTGATTAAGCAGGCATCCGGGTTAAAGCCGGAAAAACCCGCTTCCTGTGCGGTTTGTTGCGCCAGCGTGCGGAACAGCGCAGGCATCGGCGGCCATTTGTGCCCACTGGCGTTATCCTGCTCCGTGTATTGGTAGCCGCGCGAATCCGTTGACCAGCCTAAATCGCCACAGTTGGTCATCGCCACCGACATGCGATGTCCACCTGGTGTGATGCGGTGAGCAAATGGATTCTGCCCGGCAATATCTTGTATCGCCGCCAGCAATGCATCCGCATCATCGCGTGCACGGCGCCGTAAAATCACCGCGCCTTCCGCTAACGGTTCCTGCCATGGTGCTTCGTCACTAAACAGATCCAGCATCTGCGCCTCCTGCCGTTATTTGCTTTCCTGATCGATCAGGAAGGATTTGAACTGGGGCGACATCCAGTGCGTAAAGCCGTCCCCCTGCTTGCTGATCAGATAAACCGCCAAATGCTCCTTGAGTGCCAACGCTTGTGCCCGCTCGCTGCCCAGCACCATCAGCCCGGTGTCCCAGCCATCGGCTTCCAGCGCCGTGGTAGCAATCACGGTGGCCGACACCAGTTTATGTTCGATGGGCCGTCCGGTCGCGGGATCGATCACATGTGAAATGCGTTTGCCATCCAGTTCATAATAGTTGCGATAGCTGCCTGAGGTGCTGATACCGTGACCTTGCAGATCAACGCGCGCTTCGACGGCGTTTTCACGATCGGTGGGTTTCTGGATTGCCACACGCCAGGGTTGATTGTTGGCATTCTGCCCACGGGTTAGCACTGCGCCCCCCACCGACACCAGATAGTCGGTAATACCCTGCTGCTCCATCAGTCGTGCCAGATGATCGGTGGCGTATCCCTCCCCCATAGTCGAAAGATCGACATCCAGCGCGGGCAGATCTTTCTGCAACCACTGTCCATCCACACTCAGGATCACATGCAAATGTTGTAAGCCAGTTTGCGCTTTCGCTGCATCAATTTGCGCCTGGCTCGGGGTGTGCACAGGCTGTTTCGTGGGTCCGAACCCCCACAAATTGACCAGCGGGCCGACGGTGATATCCATCGCGCCCCCGGTTTTATTGCCGATGCGCAAGGCTTCAACCACGATATCGGCCATATCCGCGCTCACCGGCTGTGGCTGATTACCTTGATATTGATTGAAGCGCGACAGCACCGAATCCTTTTTCCAGGTAGAGAGCTCATGATCATCGCGATCAAGCTGCTGCTGAATAGCCTGCTGCAAAGCGGCCTGGCGCTGAGGATCCACGCCCGCCAGACTGACGCGCCACTGGGTGCCCATGATTTTCCCCTCTAATACCAGTGCGCTGCGGGATGCTTGCTGATCGCAACCGGTTAACGCACCGGCCAGCGCACCAATTAGCAGAATATTCTTAATACTCATCACTTCCTCATCTGTAACCCATTAATTCATCCTGTTTCAAAGCATAAATCGCTTGTAAAACAGGCTAAAGCTGCTTGATGTTCATACCAGACTGGCAGAGGATTAAGCCTTCAAGCCCCTAACCGCACAGGAGCGACTGATGATTTTTATGATTCTCGCTGTATCCGCCGTTCTGTTCATCTTCGGGACTTTCCGCTGCTGGCAGCACTACCGCCATCGACTGATTCAGCATTACCCCTCGCGCAAACGTTAAATTTTTGCACCATGGAATCATGATATGCACCGCTTCAGCGCTGCCGGAGTGTAGCAAATTAGATTGAGGCCGCGTGGCGCTGAGAGCGGTGACCTGGCATGAATTCTGCACCGTTGAGACTGAGTTGAATATCAGCGAGGTGCAAAATGGACAAGACAAAAACACAACAAACCTGGCAACACTGGTTGCGCTTCTCAGCGTTTACGCTGGCAGGCGTCGCGATGGAAGGCGGCGTACCGACGCAGAATACGTCGGCGCCACCTGCGCCAAAAGCCAAAAAATGGCGCACAATTTCGTAACGTTACAAACCCAGCTCGCTCAGGCCCGGATGGTCATCCGGGCGTCTTCCTGCCGGCCAGTGAAACAGACGCTGCTGCGCCGTTATCGGTAAATCATTGATACAGGCAAAGCGTTGAATCATCAACCCATCTGCCCCAAAGTGCCAGTTTTCGTTGCCGTAGCTGCGAAACCAGTTGCCGCTATCATCCTGCCATTCATAAGCAAATCGAACAGCGAGCTTATCTTCGTGCCACGCCCAAAGTTCTTTGATCAGACGATAGCTCAACTCTTTTGCCCACTTGCGCTGTAAAAATGCCACGACGTCAGCGCGCCCATTGACGAATTCACTACGATTACGCCAGCGCGTCTCTTCACTGTAAACCTGAGATACCCGCTGTGGATCGCAGCTGTTCCAGGCATCTTCCGCCATGCGCACTTTTTCTAAAGCCGTCTGGTGATTAAACGGGGGAACCAGCATATTTTCTCTCCTGAGTATGTAGACAGATCTGTCTACTTGATTCATCCTGCCGTATGTAGACAATTCTGTCTACACCAAATTTCAGGAATGTATTGATGCTGGAACCTCTGGTTTTTGACGCAAGTGCCGCCGCGCGCGATCGCATCCTGCTCAGCGCACAGCAACTGTTCTACCAACAAGGCATTCGTGCCACAGGCATAGACAAGATCATCGCTGCGGCTGGCGTCACGAAAGTGACCTTCTATCGCCATTTTCCGGCGAAAAACGCGCTCATTCTGGCTTTTTTGCAAACGCGCCATCAGCGCTGGATGAGCGCCTTTCGCAGCGCGTTGGCGCAACACGAGGATCTGGTCGATGCCCTGCCCGCCGCGCTGCTGAGCTGGTTTAACGATGACGACTATCGCGGCTGTGCATTTATCAATACGGCAGCAGAATTGGGCAATACCTTGCCGGAAGCCAGCCTGCTGATTCGCCAGCATAAACAGGAAATGGCCCAGGCCATCGCTGATAAATTGCCAACCGAAATTCAGGACAAAACCGCACCGATTGTGCTGTTGGTCGATGGGGCTATTGTGCAGGTACAGATTGGGGAAGAGGCAGAGGAGATCGTGCAGGTATTACGAAGTGCGCTAACGTCATTGCTGCAGTAGCGGCGGCCCGAAGGCCGCCGAAGGGCGAACAGTGGTACGCCCTACCAGGCTGCAACTTAGAACTGGTAAACCAGACCCAGTGCCACAATGTCGTCGGTGTTGATGCCGGATGCATTGGTGAAGTTGTTGTCGTCCAGCAGGTTGATCTGGTAATCAACATAGGTCGACATGTTTTTGTTGAAGTAGTAAGTCGCACCCACATCAACATATTTTTTCAGGTTCTGATCGCCGTAGTTCTGCACGTTGCCACGAGAAGAGACGAACGCCAGGGAAGGACGCAGACCGAAGTCGAACTGGTACTGTGCCACCAATTCCCAGTTATCCGCTGTATCTGCGAAACCATAAGAGGTCGCATCGCTTGAACCAAAGCGCGTCGCGTTGTACGAACGGGTGTACATCGCGGCCAGATACACGTTGTTGGCGTCATATTTCAGGCCGCCAGTGTAAGCAGAAGCTTTGTCACCACGACCAAGGATAGCGCCGGTGTTCTGATTATTAGTACGGTCAGACTGGAACATCGCTGCACCAATGCCGAAACCGGAACCGATGTCATAAGTGGTGCTCAGGCCGTAACCATCACCGTTCTCACCCAGCACATCACGGCCGCTAGAGGATTCAGTTGGGTTATCGTTTTTGCCCTGATACTGGACCGCAAAGTTCCAGCCATCCACCAGGCCAAAGAAATTGGTGTTGCGGTAGGTAGCCATGCCGTTACCGCGCTGGAACAGGTAGTTGTCCGCGCCGTAGGTATCGCCACCGAACTCTGGCAATACGTCAGTCCAGCCAGAAACATCATAGATCACGCCATAGTTACGACCGTAATCGAATGAACCGGCATCACCGAATTTCACACCGGCAAAACCGACACGCGTAAAGCTGTTGGCGGTGCCTTCGTTTTCAGAGGTGTTCAGTGCAGCCTGGTATTCCCACTGGCCATAACCGGTCAGTTGGTCTGTGACCTGAGTTTCACCTTTGAAGCCGAAACGCAGGTAAGACTGATCACCGTCAGAACCTGAGTTGTCGGAGAAATAGTGCAGACCATCGACTTTACCGTAGAGGTCTAATTTGTTGCCATCTTTGTTGTAAATTTCAGCTGCGCTTGCTGAACCTGCAACCAGCAATGCAGGGATCATCAGGGAGAGAACGCGACGTTTCATTTTATTACCCTCTTTAATGTGCCTTTATTTATGCCACTGCAAACTGAACGATTAAAAATTCAGCCGGCAAGCCATTGTTATTTTATACGGGGCAATAATCTATCACGAAAATGATACTAAATTTCCAAAAGTGTTTCATAATATTTAATAGTTATTTCTAAATGTAAATATCGTGGAACTTATAACCAGCACAGATCAACAAAAAATATAGCACACATTGATAAACCATTTTTTTAATGTTTAATTTCAATTATTTAAATACAATGCAATGCCGCACTGAATGACAAAACTTAAATCTACTCAGCGCATACAATTACTCCCGCTATCATCATTTATTTCATTATTACCTTCATTCACCCCGAATGAGTTGTTTTACCCTAATTCCCGCCGGACATGTTTGTCCGGCATTTTTTTGCCTGCGATTCGCACCTTCCCTTCTTATACCAAGTAAAGTTAGTTTTACGGGTTAAATTAACACCAACTTATTTTCACATTATTTGTTTATTTTCGCACTTTTTGTTCATTGCTTAGCCATAAAAGGGCAATGTTAATTTCCGCCAGTAACAAAGATCGCTGAAATATTATCCGGCCCGTATATTTAACGCTCTCTGAGAGATTCTTTAGCTTTATTCAGCGGCTTAAGAAGATAATCCATCACGGTTTTCTGACCGGTTTTTATCTCAACATCAGCCACCATACCGGGCATGATGGCAAATTTCTGACCTTGAGGGCTGAAGAGTTCAGCTTTTTGCGTTCTGACATACACCCGGTAATAGTATTGCTCGTGTTTAACCTCGTCCTGTAAGGTATCCGGTGACACGTTTTCCACTTCGCCTTTCAAATCACCATAGATAGCCGCATCATAAGCCGTTACCTTGACCACCGCCGGCAAGCCAGGCCGAATGTAGCCGATATCACGCGGAATGATGCGGGTTTCGATCAGCAATTGATCCTCCAGCGGGACGATTTCCATCAACTTGCTACCTGGCTCCAACACACCTCCGACGGTCGTCACGCGAATGTCTTTTACAATGCCATGCACAGGTGAAAGCAACGCGGTGCGCGCTAACTGATCCTGTTTACCCGCTGCGACCTGTTGCTGGGCATCCAGTTCACCGTCATTCTTGACCTGTTCCTCGTGGGCCCGGACATAATAGTCATTGCGCACTTCATCAATTTTGCCCTGCAAATCACTGACCTGACGGCGTAAACGAATAAGGTCCACTTTGCCCGCCGCCCCGCGCAACACCAGCGGTTGCGTGATATTGAGCTCATCCTGCACCAGCTTTAATGACTGCTGCAGATTGCGAAGACTTTCGGTGAGATTCTGCCGTCGTGACTAGTAAAGCTGAGTTTCACGCGCCACTAGCTGAGGATGTTGTAGGATATCCGCACTAAAAGTCAGCGGCTTATCGTTCAGTTCGGCTTGCAGCCGCTGCGCGGAGGCGCGCAACATGCGCACACGAGCAATGGCTTCGCCGAAGCTGGAAGCAAAGCGAGTTGCGTCTAATGTCGCCAGCACCTGCCCACGCTCAACAATACTGCCTTCATGCACATTGAGCTGTTTGATAATGCCCCCGTCGAGGCTGTCGATCACCTGGGCACGGCTTGAAGGGATCACTTTGCCAGAGCCCACAGTGACCTCATCAAGCACGGCGAAGTGGGCCCACACCAGAAACAACAGCAGCGTGAGTGTACACACCCAGATAATCGCGGAGGTTTTACGCTCACGCTGAGCCAGGGTTTGATTCACCATCGCCCGATTCATGCCGCACCGCCTTTCATGCCCACTGCATGGCGTAATATCTCCTCACGAGCACCATCGGCCACAATACGTCCGTTATCCATCACCACAATCCGCTCCACCATCCGCAGCAGCGCTGGGCGATGGGTGACCAACACCAGCGTGCGGTCCGTCATCCACTGAGACAACTGACGAATCACCTGCGCTTCCAGCGCCTCATCCATCGCCGCGGTGGGTTCGTCCAGCAGCACCACCTGAGGCTGTCGCAAGATTAATCGACTGAGCAGTATCATTTGCCGTTGCCCACCCGATAAGCCGCGCCCACCTTCCTGAATCACCCGATCAAGACTCGCGGCATCTTGTTGCACCATCGCCAGCGCCCCGCTGATGCGCAACGCTTGCAGCATCTCCTGTTCACTCGCATGGGGATTACCGAGTAGCAAATTCTGACGTAGCGTCCCAAAAAACAAACGCGCATCCTGGGACAACCAACCCAGTTGGCGGCGCAGATCGATGGGATCAATCCCCGCCATATCCACACCATCTACCCAGACCCTACCCTGCGTCGCTCGCGCCTGACCGGCCAACATTTTCAGCAGCGTCGATTTTCCCGCCCCCACTTTGCCGAGAATCGCCACCCGCTCACCGGGATGAATCTCCAACTGCGCAATATTCAGGACGCTCAGGTGACTTTCTTCTTCATAGCGATAGCGCACATCTTGCAACTTGAAGTGGCCTCTCAACACGGGGCTGTGCGCAAGACTTTGGTGCTCCGGGCGGTCGAGTGGTTTTTGCAGCAGTGCATCGAGCCCTTTCATGGCGGATTTAGCATGCTGCCAGCGGGAAAACACCATGGTGAGTTGCATGAGTGGCGCGAGAGTACGTGAAGAGAGCAAACTACTGGCCACCAGCGTACCCGTCGTAATCTGGTTGTTTAAAATCAGGTAGACACCAAAGACCAGCATGCTGGCATAGGTGAGCTGTTGCACGCTGGCCGCCCACCCGGTTAAGCGCGCTCCCCAAAGCCGTTGCTGATTGCTCACGGCGGCACTGACTTCGTGCGTTTGCTCCCACTGACGTTGAAAATAGGGTTCCGCTTGCAGCGCTTTAATATCTTCTACACCTTCCAACGTTTCCACCAATACCGCCTGACGCAACGCCCCCTCACGGAGACCTTCCTGTGCCAGGCGTGCCATCGGAATTTGTATCAGTAAACCGGGGATCACAATCAGCGGGATAGCCAGCAGTGGAATGATCACCAGCCAGCCGCCGATTGACGCCATGATGAATAAAAACAGCAGCACAAAAGGAAGATCGGCGGCCGCCCCCACGGTGGTAGAGGTCAGCAGTTCTCGAACCTGATCGATTTCACGCAGTTGCGCAATAAATGCGCCAGTGGATCGGGGGCGCGCCTCATTACGGATGTTCATGGCGCGTGCGAACAGCATCGAAGAAAGCCTTAAGTCGATACGCTTCCCCATGAGATCCGCCACTTGAGTACGCATTAAGCGAATCAGATACTCGATGCCTACTGCCAGCAACACCCCCGAGAAGAGCACCCACAAAGTGGATTGCGATTGCGCCGGGATAACCCGGTCATAGACCTGCATTGAAAACAGAATCCCGGCCAGTGCCAGCACATTTCCGACCACGGAAGCCAGGCTGATTTCGACGATACGCCGCTGCATGCCTCGAAAATGTTGCCAGAACCAATGCGGCTGATAGGGCTGCATAAACTCATCGATGCGTTGGTCACGCCCGCGGGCCGCCACACCGATGACACCGACTTCCGGTAGGCTCTGCGCCAGTAACTCGCTGAGTTGACCTTCGCGTATGACATTACCGCCTTCACTTAACCAGTAACGCACCTCTCCCGCGTGATTGATCTCTTCCAGCAACGCAATCCCACCGTTATTTAGCATCAATAATATGGGCGTGACGTCGGGTCCCCAGCGCAGTTGCTGCTGTGTCGCAGAGGTACAGTGCAGGCCAAGCAACTCGGCCATGCGCGCTAATTGTTGCAGCGGCGCCAGATGCGCAAACCAGCGCATCTGCTGCTGTAACCTAAGGTGGTCAGCGGTTTTACCCAAATGCGCGGCGGCACGCAGCATGGCAGCGATAAGATTGTCGCTGAGATTCGGTTGTGAGTTCATCCCTGGAATTTCCTTGAAAGGAATAAAGAAAGCGCCCGCTGTTGCCACGGGCGACGAATGCCTTACACCATGGTTTGTGCGGTGTGCTGCTGTTGCAGATGATCGGCGAGGGTATATCCGCTATCGCTGGCACTGTAGTGGGTGTCCAATGTCCGACTGACCGCCGCATCGCTTGGCTGGCTACTGTGGCTGGCGCCACTCTCACTAAGATTGACCAGCAAGGCATCCACCTGCTCACTGCTCAGGCTGGCGTTGCTGTCGTGGCTTTCCACCGCCACAGGCTGACTCGCACTGGCCACATTGCCGGCTTTATCCTGCGCGCTGGCTTTCATCTGATAACTGCCGTCATCCAGCGTCGCCAACTGGCCCGCCAGAACAGTGAATGACCAACTGCCATCCGCTTTCACCGTGGCGCTGTAGCTTTGGTCACCTAAGCTGACGGTCACTATACTTCCCTGATCAAGATGCGTACTGGTGCCCTGAATCAGGTGCCATGTATTCACGTCTGCGGCATCAATCACACCATCATCGAAAGGTTGATTGAGCGTCAGGGTCGGCAACTGATGGGTTGCAACAGTGAAAAGCGTGTCGATGGTTTGCGTATCATGATTGCCATACTGATCGGCTTGCGCGGCAATAGCAGAGACGGCCCCGTCTGGCAGCGCCTGCAAATCGGCTGCGCTGAGCGTCACCATGCCATCGACAGGCGTGTAGGTTTTGCCGTTAATGGTGAGTTGATTAATATTTTCGGTATAGAAACTCAGATCGTGCTGCGCTTCGGCAAAATTCAGTGTGGTATCGCCACCGATATCGATCTCGTAATAGATATCGGGCAACTGGGTGACCACATGGAGTTCCAGCAGGGCATCGGTACTGTTATTCGCGGCATCGCTGGCATATACACGCACTTCACCTGGTGCGATGAAACTGGCGACCTCAGCAGCGGGGATAGTGACCTGCCAATGACCATCACTCCCTACCTGTGCCTGATAGACGGCATCGCCGCTGCATACGCTCACTTGCTGTCCCGGAGCCAGCACCGATAAGCTGCCGCTCAACGTCAGATCGCTTTGGCTTTCCTCTTTATTGATCACGTTGTCATCGGTGACGCTATCGAAGCTGATCTCCGGCAAGCTACTGGCGTGCGTGATTAAGGTGAGATCGTGCTGCGTGGAGGTGGTTTTGCCATTTGGATCGATTGCGCTGACCTTCAGTGTGTACACGCCATCCTGGAAATCGTGTAAATCATCCGCACTGATAGAGGCACGCCAGTTACCGTTCGCGCTGACATCACCAAGATACGTTTTGTCACCTAATGTCAGCGTGACATGGCTGCCAGTCGGCATATGGGTAGACGTACCGCGGATCACCAGATCGTAAACCCCTTCGGAGACACTCACCGCGTTATCTTCGCTTACTGGGTTCAGCGTCAACGTGGGTTTGATACTTTTATCGACATAAACGCCAAAACCGACCTGGGTATCGGTGCTGTTACCCGCTTTATCGGTGATGGTCATCGTCAGGCTATAGTTCCCGTCGGCCAGCCCACTTAATACCGATGGCGGCATGGAAGCGTTCCAGTATCCCCACTGATTCACCGTACTGGTCCAGCTCTGATCGTTGAAGGTTAAGGTGACGGTTGCGCCAGGCTCTGATTCGGCTCGACCACGCAGATGGATGTTGTTGTTCGCCTCCCAGGCCGCTATGACACCATCCTGTGCGACGGGCTCATAGGGACGCAGTGCTGCGGGTGGCGTGGTATCGACGCTGAGCGTTTGCAAAGCGACTGATTCGTCAGCGACCGGATAAAGCGTCGCGGCTGACTGAAGAATCGCAGTCAGTGGTAAATCATTTTGAGATGAAGACATGGGTAACCTCATTGCAGGAAAACTTTCGCGCCAGTGATTAAACCCACTAATGGTTTAAGCGTACCGGCACGCCTTGTAGGCCACATTAAAATGGCCCGTTTCGCCTGATGAAAACGGGTTACCCGCAGGTAACAAGGAGTGAATTAAGGCACAGCAAAAAGTCCCCCCTGAGGGAGAAATAAAAACGATCTCGCTTTAATCCGCTTAATTAGCCGGGATGGTGCTTAACATATCGGTTTTATCTGGTCGCTGCCTACTGGCGAAAATCTGGAAAGAATAACTTTGCGGGCGCGCCAGAAAATCAGTGTGGAGGCCGCCTGCGAAGCGGCTTGTATCATCAGTATACTGCAACTATCAGAAGAGGAAATTTTAGTTAAGTCACTCCAGAAATGATTGGCCGCTGCCAGGAAAGTTCTGGAAAAGCGCAACGCCAGATAAAATATCGGTAATATGCCTGTTTCTGGCGATCATCACAGGCGAACCGATCGGTTCCCGGCAGCGGTGCGATGCCAGCTTTGATGCTAAACTTCGTCGCTTTAATAGCTAATGAAAAAATAACTTTTATGACAGCACTGGACGCCGCACAGCACAACAACTTACATCAGCGTGTCAATATGGGGACGCGTATCGTTTTCCTGATTGCCGGACTTTGCATGTCAGCATGGGCGCCATTGGTTCCCTTTGCCAGCCAGCGTCTGGCACTGAGCGGCGCATCCTTAGGTGGGCTGCTGCTGTGTCTCGGTGTGGGGTCACTGGCGGCGATGCCGATCACCGGTGCGTTAATCGCCCGAGTGGGCGGTCGTCGTGTGATGTTATGTTCCACGTTAGTGGTGCTGGCGATCCTGCCACTGCTCACTCTGTTAAATGTGATGTGGTTGATGGCTGCGGCACTGATGATCTTCGGTGCCGGGTTAGGCATGCTGGATGTCGCCATGAATGTGCAGGCCGTTGAAGTGGAGAAAGCTGCACGCAAGCCGATGATGTCGGGTTTCCATGGCTTCTTCAGCCTTGGCGGGATTATTGGTGCCGGTAGCGTCAGTTTGTTGCTGGCCAGTGGTCTCTCTCCCCTGCATGCCGTCGCGGTGGTGATGGTGTTAATCGTGGTGCTGCTGGTGATCAGCCTGCCAACGTTAATGACTGAACGGTTGCATCAGCCGGATCAACCCTGGCTGGTGATCCCACGCGGTTGGGTCGCCTTCCTGGGGTTACTGTGCTTCATTCTGTTTTTGGCAGAAGGCGCGGTGCTCGACTGGAGCGCACTGCTGTTACTGCAAAACACAGAGATGGACGTAGCACATGCGGGATTGGGCTATGCCATCTTCTCCGTGGCGATGACAATCGGCCGTCTCACCGGTGATAAAGTCATTCAACGTTTTGGCCGCTATCCCGTCATGGTCACGGGTGCGTTAGCCGCTGCAGCGGGTATGACGCTGGCGGTGCTACTGCCGTGGCCACAGGTTGCACTGCTGGCTTTCCTGCTGGTGGGATTCGGCTTAGCCAACACCGTGCCAATGCTATTTAATGCAGCTGGGAATCAACACGATATGCCGTCGAATCTGGCGATTTCTGCCATGACAACATTAGGCTATGCAGGTATTCTTTCAGGTCCGGCTTTAATCGGATTTATTTCCCAGTGGCTCAGTTTGAGTGGCGCATTTTTATTGATCGCCCTACTGCTGCTGGCCGTTGCCGCCAGTGCTCGCCTGGTGGCGCGCTAATCGCAGGATCCTGAGACACTATGCTGCCTTACAAATTTCCGCTGACCTCGGGTAACGTCACCCGCTTCTTCGTGGTGTTCAACCTGGTGCTGTTTCTGGCACTGGGTGCCATGGTACACAACAGCGTTAACGCCTGGATTACTGAGAAGCGTTACGCGATGACCGATTTAGCGCGTGCAGTACAAAAACGTATCGATGCCTCGCGTTTCGCGACCTGGCAGATTTATGAAAATCTCGCCACCAGTGCGGCCGGATCTGCGCCCAATGCCAATCTGCTGGAAACCCGCCTGCGCCCGGATGTTTATTATCTGGAAAAGACGCGCCGTAAAACGGAAGCGCTGATCTTTGGCTCGCACGATAGCAGCACGCTGGATATGACGATGCGCATGTCCAATTACCTCGATACGCTGTGGGGCGCTGAGAATCCCACCTGGTCGATGTATTTCCTGAATGGTCAGGACAACAGCCTGATCATGATCTCGACGCTGCCGTTAAAAGACATGGCAACGCGTTATAAAGAGAGCGCCATCAATACACTGGTCGACAGCCGTCGCGCTGAGATGTTGCAACAGGCAAATGCGCTGGACGAACGTGAAAGCTTTTCACCGCTGCGCCATTTCGCCTGGCAGAACGATCACTACTTCACCCTGCGTACGACCTTCAACCAGCCTGGTCACCTCGCCACGGTGGTCGCTTTTGATCTGCCGATCAACGATTTGATCCCACACAGCATGCCGCTGGAAAACTTTCAGTTAATTCAGGATGCCACGCAGTCTTCCAGTACCAGTGGCGACGATTCCACCAGCGAAACCACTCATGTGTCGCTGGCGAATCCCAATCTCGAAATTGCGGCGTCACTGCCCAGCACGTCGTTACAGCTGGTCTATCGCGTGCCGCTCACCAGCCTCGCTATCGATACTCTGCACAACCTGATGTGGCCGCTGTTGATCAATCTGGTGCTGCTGTTGCTGTCCATTGCCGGTATCACCTTATTGCGCCAACAATCATTGCGCCCGAATGAGAACCAAAGCGCCGAATTAGATTCGCTGCGCATGCTGAATGAAGAGATTGTTGCGAGCCTGCCGGTGGGTTTGCTGGTGTATGACTTCGCCACCAATCGCACTCTGTTAAGCAACAAAATTGCCGAGCATCTGTTGCCCCATCTGAACCTGCAGAAAATCATCAATATGTCCGATCAGCATCAGGGCGTGCTGCAGGCCACCATCAACAACGAGGTGTATGAGATACGCCACGCCCGTAGCGTTCTGTCACCGCATACTCAACTGTTTATGATGCGCGATCAGGATCGTGAATTGCTGGTGAATAAAAAGCTGCAGAAGGCACAGCAGGTGTTGGATCGTAATCATCAGATGCGTCAGCAGTTGATGCAAAATCTCGGTCACGCCCTCAACCGTCCGCTTGAGAGCATGGTGGCGCAACTGGTGCAACTCAGCCAGCGTGATGACGATGAAAGCGTGCTGGATTTGCTGGATGAAAGCCAGGGACTGTCTCGTTTGGTCGATGACATTGTGTTGCTGAACCGCCTGGAAGCACATGACTGGTCGCCGGATGCCAGCGTGTTCAATTTGCAGGAGTTGCTGGACGACATCGCGCTGGAAAGCCTACCGCTGATGCGCCGTAAAGGGTTGGCGCTGGTGGTCAACAACCATCTGGCGAACGACGAGATGCGCTTTGGCGATCGCCGTGCACTGCGCAAAGTCCTGACCACCCTGATGCACTATGCGCTAACCACCACGCAGTGGGGCAAGATTACGCTGGAGATTAAAGCCAGCGAGAACAAACCCAACTCAGTGCTGCTGCAACTGGTGGATACCGGCTCCGGCCTGAGCGTCGATGAGCTGGCGAATGTTGATTTCCCGTATCTGGGCGAAACCACCCAGGATCGTTACGGCCAGGCCTCTGGCATGGCATTTTTCCTCTGCAAGCAGCTGTGCAAGCAGATGGGTGGCCAGCTGGAGATCATCGCCAAGCCCGATATCGGCACGCGCTATAATATTCAGCTGCCCCTCGCGCTGGAACTGCAGGGTGAGCAGGAAGAGAAACTGCTGGAAGGCGTGACCGCGCTGGTTGATATCGCCGTCGAAGATGTGCACAAAATTGTTTGCCGCCAGTTAGAAAACTGGGGAGCGAATTGCCTGACCTCTGACGAACGTTTATCCGGTCAGGATCATGATGTGCTGATCACTGACGATCCCGCCCGCCTCAATGGCTGGGCCCTGCTATTAGCCGGTGACGAAATGGGTCACCACGCATTGAACGATCAGCAATACCGGGTCAATTTCAATCTCAGCAATGCGCTGCTTGACGCGCTGCTGGCACTGATTGAAAAGCAAATGGCTCATGATTTGATGGAGGAAAGTAGTGAAGATGAGGCTGCCACGCCGTTAATGAGCGGAGGCTATTTTCAGCTGTTTACCGAGACAGTACCGCCTGATGTGAAGAGACTGTATACTGAGGCAGCGGAGAAGGATTATCCCTCGCTTGCTCAGACTGCACATCGCCTGAAAGGCGTGTTCGCCATGCTAAATCTGGTTCCAGGTAAACAGCTTTGTGAAGAGTTAGAACATCACATAAAACTATGTGAAGATTTAACCATTATAAATACCACCAGTGAAATTGACGCATACGTCAACCAACTGCTGCAGCAAGGTAACCCATAAGATGAATAACCTGAATGTAATTATTGCCGATGACCATCCGATTGTTCTGTTCGGTATCCGTAAGTCTCTGGAACAGATCGAATGGGTCAACGTTGTAGGTGAGTTTGAAGACTCAACAGCACTGATTAACAGCTTGTCCAAACTGGATGCTAACGTTCTGATTACCGATCTCTCTATGCCTGGCGAGAAATACGGTGATGGCATCACACTGATTAAGTACATCAAACGTCACTATCCGGATCTATCAATTATCGTTCTGACCATGAACAATAACCCAGCGATTCTGAGCGCCGTATTGGATCTGGATATCGAAGGGATTGTACTGAAGCAAGGTGCACCCACCGATCTGCCAAAAGCGCTGGCAGCCCTGCAGAAAGGCAAAAAATATACGCCTGAAAGCGTGGCGAAACTGCTGGAAAAAATCAGTGCTGGCGGTTACGGAGACAAACGTCTGTCGCCGAAAGAGAGTGAAGTTCTGCGCCTGTTTGCAGAAGGTTTCCTGGTAACGGAAATCGCTAAAAAACTGAACCGCAGTATCAAAACCATCAGTAGCCAGAAGAAATCGGCGATGATGAAGCTCGGGGTGGAAAATGATATCGCCCTGCTGAATTACCTCTCTTCCGTGAGCGCGACTCAGGTTGAAAGAGATTAAAAAGTCAAAAAGGCGCACTTCGTGAAGTGAACCCCGAAAGT
>NZ_JZRH01000049.1:0-21894 GCF_000963985.1 Pantoea sp. BL1
GTGATAACGCAGTCTGGTGCGGTTCAGAGGGGCTCTGGCCCGCACCCCGGCATGCTCACCCACACGAAAATAACTGCCACTTTTAACAGTGGCTGCATTTGCAAAACGGCACTTAACTGACGAGCATGCAGCAAATAGCCTGGTTCATTCCAGAGTTAGCGGTTATGGTGTTTGACTCACCTTAGCCCTGAAGAATGTTCGATGCAGATTCATTGTCTGGCCCAGATGCCAACTTTTTATGATCGAGTGACCCGCATGTTGCATCTTGAATGGAGCGAATTGCCTAACTGGCGTGATGAGCAAGTGATTCGCCAGCGCCTCGAATCTCGCAATACCGCTGATGCCCAAACGATGACGCTGTTTGCCACCACGCATGAAGGCGAATTGATGGCCACCGCCAGCATCATCCATTACGAATTGAGTGACATCCCTGAGCGAGAATTTTGGTTGGGTGAAGTGATCACCGCTCGCGAGCATCGCGGTAAAGGGTTGGCCAGTGCATTAGTGACCCAGCTGATTGCCGAAGCGCGAGCAAAATCGATCCCTGCACTTTGGCTGTATACGCCCGACCAACAAGCCTTGTATCGCCGCTTTGGCTGGCAGGATGTGGAACAGCGAAACATTGCCGATGAGGACGTCACGGTGATGGTGCTGAAACTGGAATAAGGAGCAATCGATGTTGATACGCAAAAATTACCCGGAACTGGGGGAAGTGAAAGCGCCTTATGTGCACGCAGTAAAGCATGGCGACACTTTATATGTTTCAGGCTTAACGGCTTTCGCCACGCCCGCGCAGCAAGGTGATATTGCCTCACAGGCTGAGGCTATCTTTCAGCAGCTGCACCTGATTTCGGCTTCCGAAAATACCTCGCTGAGCAATCTGATTAAAGTGACCATTTTCATCACCTCCTTTGCCCAAATTAATGATCTGCGGGCCGTACTCTTTAAGCATTATGGCCATCATCTTCCCGCCAGTTCGCTGGTGCAAATTAGCCAGCTTTTCTCACCGGATCTGAAAGTCGAGATTGAGGCGATTATCGCACTGTAACCTGTGCAAGCTGTTGCAATGCGGCGACGCCATCGCGAGCAATCCAGGTGCGCAGCGGCGCGAACAGCGGCTGCGGGAGCGCTTCAGGTGCAAACCACTGCCAGCCTTCACACTTCTCCGGTTCCATCAACTGCGGTTCACCCTGAGGATGATGTGCCAGCAGCAAGGTGATGTAGTGTTTGTTAGCCTCAGGGAACACATCACTGGTGAACGCGCCGTTTTGCAACTCAGTCAGCGTTAATCCCGTTTCTTCAAGCACTTCACGTCGTGCGCAATCATCCGGCGATTCGCCAAATTCCAGGTGTCCGCCAGGTGCCGACCAGTCCCCTGCACCGTGGCTGCCCTTGCGGCGGCCCAGCAGCAGTTTTCCTTCACGGAAAATCAATACGCCTACACCGACTTGTGGTGACATAAAAACTCCTGGTTGTGTTAATCGCCCGCAATGGTAAGCGTTGCCTTAAACCTTCTGCAAGCCATGGGCAGAGTTATCGCTGAGGTTTGAAACGTACTGCCATCATCATCAATACCACGACCCCAACGCTCATGATGGCCCATGCGCTGTTAAGTGAGTCGGCGCGATCGCGAACGATGCCCGCAATCAGTGGCATCAACGCTGCCAGCAAATAACCGCCGCCTTGGACAAAGGATAACAAGCCCGCCGCCTCTTCCGGGGAGTGCGCATGATCAAGCGTCACGATCAATGAAAGCGGGAACAACGCACCAATCCCCAATCCGAGTAGCATGGTGGGCAACCACGCCAGCGCGCCGCCCAGCCACAGCAGGCTGATTAATCCCAGCAGCAGGAGGGTCAGCACCAGCAGCAGTGGAGGCCGACGATCGTGGAAGCGATGGATCAAGCCAGACACAATAAAGCCTGCCACCACCTCGGTTAACGTCAGCGCACCGAGCACATAGCCGCTGTGCTGCGGCGTCCAACCATGCTGCATGTAAAACGGTGGCAGCCACGCCAATACCAGCGTGTAAGCCCCCGTGCCAATCCCGAAGAACACCATGAGCAACCCATTACGGTGAGTTCGTTCGGGTTTGGCACGCTGATCCTTCGCAGCAGGAACGCTGCGGCGCAACGTGATTAACCACAGCAGTACCGCAACGATCGCGGGGACAACCGGCAGTGCCAGTGCCATGCCCAGCCCCTGCGCATCCGCCAACGGGGCGGCCGTTGCAGCCGCTAACGCTGCACCTGCCATGATCCCGGTGGTAAACAGTGCCATTAACGTGCCGGCCTGCGCAGCAAAGTGCCGTTTAATCAGCGCCGGCATCAATGCCTGAATTAACCCAATCCCTGTGCCCGCCACCAGCGCACTGGCAAGTAGCACCTCGACATTAGGAACAGCACCGCGAAGCAGGCAAGCCAATGCCAGCAGAATCAAACCTGCGGCGATCCCGCGAACCTCTCCGATAAAACCAAGCAACCATGGCCCCGCCAGGGCTGACACGCCCATCATCACCACCGGCAAGGTGGTGAGCAAACTGAGTTGGGTAGCGTTGAGGTGTGATTCGCGTTGCAGTAGCGGAAACAGCGGTCCAATGGCCGCCATAATCGGTCGTAAATTCAGGGCGATGATGAAAACCAGTAAGGCAAACATGCCTAAAGCAGGTAAGGTACGAGTCATGTTGCATCTCCATGTGCGTCAAAAGTATCTTAACGTTAAGATACTTTGCGGCATTTCGATAGAGGGGTGCGCACAAAGCACCACATTCGAGGGGAAAAATGACCGACCACGTTGATTTTGTTATTGAGCAGTGGGCCAATGCGATGCCGGAGTTGGATGCCTCCTCAATGGCGATATTTGGCCGCATGCTGCGCATCATGAAACACCTCGCCACCCGGCGCGCTGAGGCACTGGCTCCCTTTCACTTTCGCGAGGGAGAATTTGATGTGCTCGCCACGTTGCGCCGTGCGGGTGCACCTTATTGCCTCTCACCCACCCAACTCTACAAATCGCTGTTAATCACTTCCGGCGCGATGACCAATCGGCTTAATCGCCTTGAAGAGGTGGGATCCATTGAGCGCGTGGCCGATCCTGATGATAAACGCAGCATGCTGGTTGCCTTAACCGATGCCGGTCGTGAAAAGATTGAGCAAGCCCTGCTGGTTCATACTGCGACCCAACGTGATCTGCTGGCGGCGTTGAGTCTTGATCAACAACAGCAACTGCAGACGTTACTCAGCCAGCTAATGCAGACATCAGAAGCCCAGCGGTAAGTATTTCGTCCGTGGATGTGTCAAAATATGAATTAATTCAGTGCGCTTTCCGCTATGTTAGCGCTTCTGCTTTGCCTTCTGATGGAATAAATGATGAGCACCAAATACGCCCCCTCGCAGATTTTTCTTCACTGGCTGACCTTCTTACTGGTCGTCACAGCCTATTGCACCATGGAATTTCGCGGGTTGGCGACGCGGGGATCCTGGCAGGGCTTTGCTATGATCATTGGCCATTTCAGCGCAGGGAGTTGTGTGCTGGTGCTGATGCTCTCTCGTATCATTCTGCGTTTTCGCCATCGCAGCCCAGCGATTGTACCGAAACCACCACACTGGCAGACTGGCCTGGCGCACCTGATGCATCTGGCGATCTACCTATTCTTTATTGTGTTGCCGACACTCGGCATTTTGTCGCGCTTTTATATGGGCCGCACCTGGTGGATTTTCGGTATTCCTATGCCGGTGAGCGGCGACCCCGATCCTGACTTTGCTGACAGCATTGCGGACTGGCATGAAACGCTCGCGCCTTACGGTTACTGGCTGATTGGCATTCATGCGGTGGCGGCACTCGCCCATCACTATCTGTTCAAAGACAACACATTACTGCGCATGATGCCCTCGCGCCGCTCGCGTTAGTCCTCTCTTTTGCGCCCGGTTATGGCACTGGCCGGGCGTCCAAAAAAGCGCTGAAACGCTACGCTGAAATTGCGCGGATGTTGATAACCTACCTGCCATGCCGCCTGTGCCACCTGAAATCCCTGTTCCAGCAAGCGATGAGCGTGCTCCATGCGCATCTGCAACAACATTGCGCCCGGCGTGCAGTGAAAATGCTGCTGAAACCCTCTTTTCAACTGGTAGTCACTTAACCCTGCCGCCAGCGCCAGCGCACTCAGCGAGAAAGCATCCGCCAGATGATTGCGCATCCAGTCGCGTGCCTGTTCCAGCCGTTCAATTATCTGTGGATGCAACTTGTGAAGCGTTTCCGTGGGTTGAAGCTGATGACGATGCAATGCCAGCAGGCTGAGCGCCTGAATTTCCAGTCGCAACGGATCTTGATGCGCTTGATTGAGTTGCGCAGCGGTAGCATGACCGAATCGGCAAAACAGATGGCGTTTGAGCTGTGGCTGTAGCAATCCTGCTGCCGCTCTTTCACCAAAATAGTGGCGCACACTCGCGGCACTGAGGATCAGGCGCACCTGCTGCACCCGCTCACCTGCGCGATACAATCGCTCGCCCTGGCTGGCCTGAAAACTGGTTACGGTCAAGTGGCCGGCGCTGAAGGCTATTTCACGTCCACTGGTTTCCCGAAAACGGGATTCTCCCCGCAGACCAAAAGTCAGCACCAACTGTGGTTGCGTGTGAGTGGGTCGTGAAGACTCACAGAGCGCCTCAACGGGCCAGTAATCGGACTGCACCATGCGCATATCTTGTGACAGTTGATGCTGGCGCACATACATCTCGCCGGGTTTCTGCATCCTTTCTCCTCCCGCAGAGTTAAATCACCGTCTTGCAGACAAATGAGAATAAATTGCATTTACGCGAAAGGCTAGTCTGATGTTCACATTACCTGCTCAGGAGATTGCCATGCGTTTCCCGCTAACTACCCTCGATCAACTGCTGGCTCAGCATGCCCTCAACGGCGCTGTGGCAATAGCATTTGAACATCGCTTGTTTGATTTTCTGGCGTTACCTGCCACGGCTGCGCAAGTCGCTCAACACTACGACTGGCAACCACAGCAGGCTTATCATCTGTTACGTCTGTTATGGAGTACGGAATTACTGTCGCATGAAGCTGACTGCTTTGTACTGGCGCCGAATGTGCATGCCTGGCTGTGTCACGGCAGTCGCCGCTATATTGGTGACGCCTGGCGCTATCGTCATCAGGTGTTACAGCAGTTTGCTCAACGTTTGCCACAACTGCTGACCCAGGCGGAACCCGGCTGGCAAGATCCCTTGCAAATCGATACCGCGTGGGCGGATGCCGCCTTGCATCAAATTGCCCAGGAACAGCGTGCGCTGAGCGCGGACACCGCCTGCGCAATCGCTGATACCCTGGCTGATTTTCAGCGTCCGGCGCTATTGCTGGATATGGGGGGCGGACCGGGTTTAATCAGCATTGCGTTAGCCCAACGCTTTCCGCAGCTTTCGGTGATCGTGTTTGACCTGCCCCAAACCGCCACCATCGCGCAGCGCAATATCGAAAAAGCCAGCCTAAGCGATCGCTGTTGCGCTCTGGCGACGTTTCCGAAAGAGCGTCAGGTGGACATCATCTGGAGTTCATCGTTTCTTTATTTTATGGCGGACAGACAGGCGATGCTGCGCGAGTGGTTCACGCGTTTAAAGCCAGGCGGATTGCTGATCAGCGCCCATGCAGAAATCCCAGTGAATCCAGAGGAAGCACGGCAAGTGCTGCCCTTCTTTACCCCATTAATGATGAGAGGTTACAACGTCACAAATGAAGGGGTATTGTGCGAGGAATTAAAGCAGGCAGGATTTGCTATTGAGCGCGTCCAGCGGATGCAACCGTTTCCGATGTCACCGCTCGATGTCATCCTGGCGCGAAAACCTAAAACGTTAAGCTAAAGCTGTCGTCCAGCAGTGCAATAATCTCGCTATCCGGTAAGCCGTTTTCCAGCGTCAGGCTGATCCAGTGCTCTTTGTTCATGTGATAGGCCGGATAGACGCCGTGCTGCTGGCGCAGGGAACCGGTAAGTTCAGGACGGGTTTTGATATTCATCACCTGAACCATCGGACCGTCGGCCAAACCGAGTTTATGGCTCTCCAGCGGAAACACCAGTGCAAACCATTTACGGTGGCGTGGGTGCCGCAGAACCGCGTATTCACTGTGTTTTTTCCACGGATAGTCAGGTTCTACCTGGTACGTTTGGCTGATGTGGTCGAACAGTTGCTGACGATTCATGGTGGTTCCCGATGTGTGGACGATATTGCCGGCCTTGCCCCAATAGCACAAGGCCGCACCTTACGTTATAAGGCGCGGCCTGTTGTGACAAGCTCTTCAACTCAGAAGACTATTTCAACTCAACTGAAAACGTCCCACCGTTTGCGCCAGTTGTGCCGCCTGGTCTTCCAGCGAACTGGCGGCGGCAGACATCTGCTGCACCAGCGCGGCGTTCTGCTGCGTGGTGCCGTCCATTTCATTCACCGCGATGGTGACCTGGCTGATACCGCGCGCCTGTTCATCGGATGCCACCACAATCTCACCGATGATAGTGCGCACTGAGTTCACTGCCTGGGTCATCTCCTGCATGGTCTTACCGGCGTCCTGCACCAGTTGCACACCGCTGCCAACACGCTGGCTTGACTCTTCTATCAGCGCCGCAATCTCTTTCACCGCGTTGGCACTGCGCTGCGCCAGATTACGCACTTCAGAAGCCACCACAGCAAAACCACGCCCCTGCTCACCGGCACGCGCCGCTTCCACCGCCGCATTGAGCGCGAGGATGTTGGTCTGGAAAGCGATGCTGTTGATGATGGCGGTGATATCGCCGATCTTCTTCGCGCTATCGTCGATCTGCGCCATGGTTTGTACCACTTCACCTACCAGCGATTCACCCCGGCTGGCGATCTGCGTGGCGTTTTCCGTCAACGCCGTCGCCTGATGCGCATTGTTGGCGTTGTGTTTCACCGTGGCGGTGATCTGCTCCATACTGGCGGCCGTTTGTTCCAGTGCCGCCGCCTGTTCTTCCGTGCGTGAAGCCAGATTCAGGTTGCCGCTGGCAATTTCGCCTGCGCCCTGACGAACGGAGGAACTGGCATCCTGGATCTGGCCGACAATCTCGCGCAGTTGGTTTTGCATGGTATGCAGCGCATAGAACAGGCTGCTGTTATCACGCCCTTTCAACGTGATGACGTTATCCAGTTTGCCATCCGCCACCGCCAGTGCAATGGTCGCGGCTTCAAGCGGTTCGCCACCAATCGGCTTCAGTACTTTACGGCTGAATAACAGGCCCAGCAGTGCACAGACCACCAGAATACTGATGACCATCAGGATCACAGCGTTGACCAGTTGACGATGCGCCGCCGCCATCACTTTGCTGACCGGCGCGACCACCCCGAGATACCATTTCTGATCGCTATTGCCGATCACCACCGGCTGCCAGGTGACCAATGCATCTTCACCCAGTAACGCATCATGCTGTTCCATGACGTCTGAACTGTAGTGATGGGTATCGCCTTTCCACGCTTTGCTGGTTTGGTTTTTATCCGGGTAAGACACCACATTGCCCGCGCTGGACAACAGCATGGCGTAGCCCACACCTTCCCAGGGTTTGATTTTATTCACCCTCTCCTGCAGCGAGGCCAGCGAAATATCTGAAGTCACAACACCCCACAATTTCCCCTGGCTGAGAATCGGCGCCGCCACGGACGTCAGCAGTGTTGGAACACCGTTATAGGCATAGCTGTAAGGTTCAATCAGTGTGTCTTTTTGACTTTTCTGCGGTAGCAGATAGTAGTCACCCTGGCCCGGTGTAAAGATCGAAGTCAGTGGGTGCATCTTGAAATTGCCTGACTGATCGCGATCGACGAAGAAGGCATAGCGGCCCTTCGGTGCAGCACCCGGCTGGGTAGCGAACTCGGCGTCGCGGCCATCGAAGGCGTTTTCTTCAAAGATCACTGAAATCGACAGGTAGTCAGGATTATCGCGCAGTGCCGACTCCATGACTTTATCGGCAACCTTACGATCCTGGATCCCTGCCGCTGGCAGCGCAATCAGGCTGTGCCCGAGATTATGCGCCACGTCTCGTGCATAGCTGAGTTCCTGCTGGATTTGCAGCGCCTGGGTTTGCGCAATTTGCTGCAGGTAGTTTTCAGCCAATGACTTCTGCTCGTTGCTGGACTGCCAGCTCAAGACGCCGATGGTCACGGCAAAACCGAGGGTGATGGTTAAGGCGCCCGTCAGCAGCATCTGCGTGCGGGTGCTTATTGTTTTCTTTGATGATGCAAGTTTGGCCATTATGGCGCTCCTGGAGTTGACACTTTTTCGGTTAAAAATGAACCACTCCCTGTGCACCTACATCCCTCTGTAGAGACTATCGGCGCGCGGCGCAGGAACTTGATGGGTGAGCAGGTCGGAGCAGAGCGTAATGAGAGGCTGATTCGCCGTGGGTTGTTAGGATCGGGCGCCCGTCAGGCCGCCCGGCGGTGCATCAGGGTGCACCTTTACGTCATGAACATCCAGGTAACGACAAGCACCGTTATTTAAAGCTTTCGCTCGCTGCTTTGGCGATGGCGATTTCATTTGGGTTAGCAGAGCCGCTGACACCCACGGCCCCAATGGTATTGTTTTGCCACACCACCGGTGAACCACCGCCCAGTGGGATGACGCCCGGC
The DNA here is from genome assembly GCF_000963985.1 of Pantoea sp. BL1. Taxonomy (NCBI): domain Bacteria; kingdom Pseudomonadati; phylum Pseudomonadota; class Gammaproteobacteria; order Enterobacterales; family Erwiniaceae; genus Pantoea; species Pantoea sp. BL1. The sequence goes on from NZ_JZRH01000049.1 coordinate 8,625, forward strand.
AAGGTGGCAATAGCCGGTTCTTTACCGTTGGCGCGATCCATGTATTTGTCTGTTGGCGTGCGATACAACGCCGCCGCACGGCCTTTCAGAATCGAAGAATCGATGCAGCCGACAGGCGCATTGTCCATGCGGTTAAACGCCAGCAGTTGGCCTGACTGATCCAACACAGCAATGCAAACGTTGGCGTTCAGCGCATGTGCTTTTTCCTGCGCGGCCGCGATCAGCTTCTGCGCATCGCCCTGCGAGAGAATGGTTTGCGTCAGGGTGGCCTGTGCGGCAGCAGAACCGAACAGTGCGGCGCTCAATAGCGCAAGGGATAAAACCTTTTTCATTGAAGTCACTCCTTAAAGAGTCTTAGCGTGATGAATGCGGGCGACCTCAACGTCGCCCATAAAAGTTATTTCCGACGGCGCAGCACAAGGATCAGCGCCACAACCACCACCAGTAGCGCAACCCCGCCCCCGATAATGCTTAACGCATGCGCGTATCGCACCAGCCAGCTGCCGCTTTCGCCTTTCAGCGTTTGTTCCACATCAGCCGGAGTGATGACATGCTGCGGGTTGCCAAAGTTGGTGGAGACATAGTTCGCGACTTTAGTGAGTTCGGCCTGACTAAACTGGGTGCGAAACTCCGGCATAAAGGCGTGATCGTTGCCGGTCTGGCGATCAACGCCTTCCGCGATGGTCATGATCAGGTTGGCGGGATCGTCCGACAGCACCGCTGAAGATCCCACTAGCGCGGGATAGAAGCGCTGAGCATCGTGGGTTCCGCGTCCGTCACTGGCATGGCAAGTGGCGCAGGCACCGTTGTACAGTTGTGCCCCGCTCATGGCATCACCTGAGACATAGTCCGTGATCTCATTTTTCATGCCGGTTTCGATGGCTGACAGCGGCGTGGCCTGCGGTGCAACAGAAGGCGCTTTACGATTCGCGCCGCCGATCGTAGGCACCTGCTTCAGATAATGTGCCATTGCCTCCAGATCGCTCTGCTGCATTTTCGAGAACGAGTTCTGAACCGCTGTACCCATCTCACCTGCGGCAATCGCTTTACCGTGTAGCGCGCCAGTGCGCAGATAAGTGACTATCTCCGCTTCGCTCCAGTCACCGATACCTGCTTGTGTATCTGGCGTGATATTCGGTGCTGTCCAGCTGCCAACCTTGCCGCCGGAGAGGAAGCGATCGCCCTGTTCCGCCATCATGCCGTTACGTGGGGTATGGCAGGTGGAACAGTGCGCCAGCGTACGGACCAAATATTCGCCCCGTTCTGCACTGCCTGATGCCGCATTGCTGCCCGGCACGGCTTTGCTATCCAGGAACAGCAGATTCCACATCGCCATCACCGGACGGAAGGAGAACGGGAATGGCAGATCGGTTTCGGGGGCCGGATGATCATCGGCTGGCACGCCCAGCATCAGATAGGAGTAAAGCGCGTGGATATCCTCATCTGACAGCCCGGCGAAGGAGGTGTAAGGCATAGCGGGATAGAGATAATGATTACCCGGTGCTTTGCCTTTGCGCATCACGTCGGCGAAATCCGCCAGGCTATAGTTGCCAATCCCGGCAGTTTTCGACGGCGTGATATTGGAGCCGTAAATCATCCCCATGGGTGACTGAATCGCGTAACCGCCCGAGAAGGGTTTTCCACTGTGTGGATCGCGATGGCAGGCCGAGCAGTCACCGGCGGTGGCCAGATATTCCCCTCGCTTGAGCAGATCCGGCGAAGCATCCTGTGCCTGCACAGCACCGGCCAGCAACAGGCTTGCCGCAGCCAGATGTCTGATAGGTTTGCGCATCATCAGATCTCCCTCGCGATGGTATCGGCCATACGCAGCGCCAAAGCGATGCCGGTCAGCGTGGGATTCACCGTCGCAGAGGTGGGCATCACCCCAGTGGTGGCAAGGAACAGATTGGGATGATCCCAGCTACGGCAATGCGCATCGACCACCGAATCTCGCGGGTTATCCCCCATGATGGTGGTGCCCATGATGTGATACTGATTACGCCAGCCAGTCGGTGCTTCAATCACTTCACCGTTAAAGGCCTGCAGGAAGTTAGCAAAATCCTTGTAAGCCTGAGGGCGCATGCCGCGTACGTAATCATCAAGATGGTAATTGACGTTGAGCATCGGCAGGCCAATCGAATCTTTGCGATCGTAGTTTGGCGTCACGCGGTTGGTGGGACTCGGCAGCGTTTCGCTCATGGTACTGATATTCATGATGCGCGAAGCGCGGTCACGAATCGCATCATCCAGCGCTTGCCCCATCATGCCCTGTTTCAGCAACGGCACCGTGACATCGACGTTGGGCACCAGGTTACGCAGCGAATAGCGGATCGCCGAGTGCTGTGCACGTGTGGCTTCATCACGACGATTGGCGATGGTGCCGTGCTGCACCGAACCTCGCCCGGTCCACAGCGGTTCGTCGGCAAGGAAAGTCAGGCTCAGACCAGTGTGATCCATCAGGTTACGACCGACCTGATCGGAACTGTTGGCCACATCATTCATTAGCAGCAGCTTTGGCGTTTCCAGCCCGTGCGCAGCGATGATGAAGGTTTTCGCGGTGAGGCGCGTATCTATGCCATCGGGCTGGCGATAGTGCAGCGCGACGATTTTATTCCCCGCCCCTTTCTCCAGCTTCCAGGCCACACACTCGGTGCGCAGCTGCACGCCCAGCGCCACCGCTTTATCGACATGCATATCACCGGAATACATCGCGCCAATCGGACAGATCGGCTCACAGTTGTTGTTACCCGCGCAAGCCGGACGGCCATCATAAGGCCGTGACACGCGCGCGTGCGGCTCATGAATCACCTGATAACCCATCGGGCCCAGTTTTGACTGCATGCGCTGCACCATATACGGCTTGGCTTCCGGCGGCAGCGGATATTCCGCTGATCGTGGTGGATAATGACCGCGTCCTTGCCCACTTTGATCTTCATCGGCGGTCCCTACCACGCCCACTTCGCGCTCGGCTTTGACATACCAGGGTTCCAGCTCGCTGTATTCAAACGGCCAGTCGCGGCCAACGCCGTACACACTTTTCAGCTTGAAATCATTGGGCAGAAGGCGCCAGCAGGCCGATGCCCAGTGGCGCGTACTGCCGCCGGCTACGCGTAAATAGCTGGTGACATACTCGAAATCGTCATCCCCTTTGGCATCGATATACCCTTCGGTGTAAGAGTTTGGCGCCCACGGCAGATTAGGATAAGGCGTGCACCAGTTACGTTTACTGGCACCGTTTCGGTAGTTTTCCACCACTTTCCAGCGCGGAATATAAGGCCCTGCTTCCAGCATAATCACCGACTTGCCCGCTTTCGCCAGCTGATAAGCGGCGTTGGCGCCCAGCGCACCGGAGCCGACGATCACCACGTCAGCATCAAATTCACTCATGATGTACCTGCTCGATTCTTGTTATAGGGTATTGTGCTGCGCCAGCATTGCCTCGGCTTCCACGAGGGTTTTGGCTTTGCCCTGCACCATCAGTAACCAAGGTGCATCAGGCTGTTTAATCTGCTTTGCGGCGACGGGCGATTGATCGCCCCATTCGCGGATCAAGCCGGGCATCGGTGGCGCGATCACGCCCGGTGGCACTTCGGCCCAGTAATCACCGCCCGCCCGCGCATAGCTGGGACGAATGGTGTGGTCACGCGTCGGTTCATACATCAGCGCCGACAGGAAGGTGACGAAGTGCGCGTCATCCACGGCTTTGGTGGTGGAGGGATGGCCGGTGTAACCGAGATACCACGGCGAAATAATCGTCAACGCCGTTTTGACATCGGCATCATCAAGCTGCGCGACGATCTGCTCACGATCTTCGCTGTGCAGCGCATTGAGGCGCGTCATCAGGCGCGCTAATTGACTCGGGAATCCCGCATCCTGTTCACACAGCAGCGTCCATAATCGTTCAGTGATGCCGATATCGAGGCCACGGCGTCCGGTTAACAGTTCACTGGCGCGCAAAAGCAATGCCTGAGAGGCATCGGCAGGTGCGGCTAACAGCGGTTGCAACGGGATAGAAACGATGACCGGAGTGGCCATCATCAGTTGTAAGAAACGTCTTCTTTCCATGGCTAACCTGCTTTCAGCGCCGACAGCGCACCCTGCGCCGCTTCCGCATCCACGTTGCCATCTGGCGTGCTGACACCAATAGCGCCCACCACCACGCCGTTCACTTTCACCGGCTCACCGCCTGGCAGCGGTACCACCACCGGGTTACCCAGCATGCCGACATTTCCGGCAGCGATTTTCTGCTGAAAGCTGGACGTCGGCACCCCAAACGCGGCGGCCGAGTGCGCTTTCTTCGGCGCGAGTTCGCTGTTCGCCAGCGTGGCGCCATCCAGACGCTCATAGGCGATCAGCTGACCAAAAGGATCGACCACCGCAATCGCGCCACCGATGTGATGGCTACCGATAATCTGCTCGGCTTTCGCTACCAGCTGTTGCGCCTGGTGATGGGTTATTACGGCAACCTGGTTAACGGGTTCGGCGGCCTGGCTCGCGGCACAGAAAAGTCCACCGCACAGCAGCACTGTCGGGAGTTTTTTCATGGGTGTTATCCTGAAATATTAAGGTTGAAGGAGAAACTCAGTGGCGTGCTAGACGTTGCTGAATCAGATGATCGAGGCTCCATTTACCGCCGCCGTTCAGACACAGCATCAGGAAACCGGCAGCGCAGGAGATATTTTTTAACCACACCATCAGGTGTGCGTGGCTGTATCCCTGATAGAACAGGAATCCGGCCAGAACCGAGAACACCGCCATAAAAATGGCGGTGAATCGCGTCAAAAAACCAAAGGCAATCGCCAGACCGCCGCCCACTTCCAGCAGGATCACCAGCGGCAGGAAAAAGGCCGGCACACCGCTGTCCGCCATGGTTTGCAGGTTGTCTGCGTAATGGGTGATTTTGTCGAGACCGGAAGCGAAGAACAGACCTACCGCCATAACGCGGCCGAGCACAGCGAGGAGATCTTTCGTGTGAGACATGATGTAACCGTTCTATTATCTAGTTGTTAATGAACCAGACGGTACACTCTATAACTTTAGTTACATTTATCATTTCGTGCGGCTAAAAAACGCTTGGCACATGAGTTGTGCAACTTTGCAGCGCACTTTGCTCAAATCAACGACGATAAAATAACTGCGAGGTATCAGGGTGCTGAGGATGATTTTTGAAGTGGATCACACTATTTATGCGGACTTTTAACTGGTGATATGCGGTAGAGCGCTCCGCTAACTCTACGTTTTTAACGGTTTTTTTTAAGTAAAAATCCTAAAGCGTATAGCAAAGTACAACTCCAGCCATGTGCGATCTGTTTGTTAACAAAAAAACAACATTGGGCGGTTTGGCGTTTCAACTCCTGTTACTCGTTGTTATTCCCGACAGGAATGAATTAATAACCTTCGCAGAATATTTTTTATCGATTGTCGATGCCAGGATGACGTAAACCCTATCGGAGAACCGACATGACTTATCGCTTTCTCGTGACCACTACCAGCCTCGGCCAGGGAGGCCGTCAACTGCTCGCTGAAGCAGGCTGTGTGGTCGATTATCTGGATGACGCCAATAACGTTGCGGAAGTTGAACAGCGTATGAGCAGCGTGGCATATGACGCCGTCATATCGCGCACCGTTGAATTGAACGCGAAAGCCATCAACGCCTGTCCGACGCTGAAAATCATCTGCAAACACGGCGTTGGCGTCACCAATATTGATGTGTCAGCGGCTACCGAACGCGGTATACCGGTGCTGACCACGCCAGCGACCAATGCCCAGTCTGTTGCCGAGCTGACGCTGGTATTGATGCTGAATTGCGCGCGGCGTCTGCCCTATTTCCAGCAGGAAGTCGCTGCCGGACGCTGGACCCGCAGCGGCGATGGCGAAGAGCTACAGGGCAAAACCCTGGGTCTGGTCGGCTTCGGCGAGATTGGCCGACGCGTGGCACGGTTCGCGCGTGTGATTGGGATGCAGGTCGCATTTTTCGATCCTGCCGCCCCGACCGATGGCGAGTTTGAAGGTGCGCAGCGCTGTGCTTCGCTAGACGATTTACTGCCGCTGGCGGATGTATTGAGCCTGCACTGTCCGGTCACGCCCAAAACCCGCCTGATGATCAACGCGCAACGTCTGGCGCAGTTGCCCGCTCACGCCACGCTGATCAATACCGCGCGTGGCGAATTGATTGATGAAGATGCGCTCGCTGCCGCGTTACAAAGCGGACAACTGCGTGCTGCAGCGCTGGACACGGTAACAATTGAGCCGCTGGCTGCCGACCATCCGTTCCGCGCGCTCAGCAATCTGATCGTGACTCCGCATATTGGCGGTTCCACCCCGCAGGCACTGGATGCCGTTGCACAAAGTGCAGCACGCCAATGTCTGGCGTTTCTTGATAACCAACAGATCAACCCATCCGCCTGCGTCAATCCGCAGGTGTTAAACCGGAGTTAACCTATGACCATCCATAAAGACTGGCCGATTGGCTATTTCATTGGTGAGCGCGGCGCGCCGATCGATGCGGGCGTGATTGATGCCTTCCGTGCACTTCCCGTGCCAAACATTGGCGACTCCATGGGACGCAGTGTCGGTGCGCTGGGCTTACAGGCTTATCACAACGATGCCAATCTGGTGCTCTGCGGCCCGGCGATCACCGTGAAAGTCCGTCCAGGCGATAACCTGATGATTCATAAAGCGATCGAAATGGCGCAGCCAGGCGATGTGATCGTTGTTGATGGGTCGGGGGATCTGACCCAGGCGTTAATCGGCGGTCTGATGCGCACCTCTGCCATCACCAAAAAGATTGCCGGTTTCGTGATTGATGGTGCCGTGCGCGATCTGAATGAATGGGCAGAAGGCGGTATCGCCTGCTGGGCACGCGGCAACACTTTGCGCGGCCCTTCCAAAGAAGGTCCAGGTGAAGTGAATACCCCGGTGCACTGCGCGGGACTGGTGGTGTCACCGGGCGATTTGATCGTAGCTGATGCCGACGGCGTGATTGCTATCCCGCAGGATGAGCTGAGTGTGCTGCTGCCTCGCGTGCAGCAACATGCACAGCGTGAGGATAAGATCCGCGCCAGCAACGTAGCAGGCAACAACGATCCTGAGCGCTTCAACGCCATTCTGCGCGGGAAAGGCTGCCCGGTTTAACGCTATAGCCTGAATCACCTGTGTTATCGGGCGTGGCCATCCGGCCAGCCCTTAACAAACCATTATAAAAAAAACGGAGTACCCTACCGTGCTGAAAAAAATTTCGCTGAGCGAGTCGATCCCCCCGCCGATGACCTGGCGTGACAACTTCACACCAGAAGAAGGTAAGGCATTTGGTGCGCAACTCTCTGCGCGTCTGGAACGCTTACCTGCCGCCCGCCCGCTGTGGCTGATTATCTTTGCGCTGGCATTGGGAGGCTGGTTTGAAGTGTATGACGTGTTCCTGACCGCCTATATCGGCCCCGGCATGGTTCGCGAGGGGATCTTTTCTCACGGTAGCCATAACTTTTTTGATCCCCATAGTCTTGGTGCGTTTGTCGCGGCGATGTTCCTCGGGGTTTTCCTCGGCACCTTGTTGATCGCCAATCTGGCTGACCGCATCGGGCGCAAAAAGGTGTTTATTATCGCCTTGCTGGTTTACGCGGTGGCCAGTGGCATTATGGCGTTTCAGCACCATCCGTTTTCCATTGTATTCTGGCGCATTGTGTCGGGTATTGGCGTCGGCGCCGAACTGGTCACCATTGATGCCTATGTCTCCGAATTTATTCCGGCACGCCTGCGCGGCCGATCCTATGCGTTTGTGCAGGCCATCCAGTACACCTCGATCCCGACCATCGCTTTTCTTTCATGGCAGTTGGTCCCACAAGAAATCCTTGGCCTGAGCGGTTGGCGTTGGGTGGTGTTATTTGGCTGCATCGGCGCGGTGCTGGTGTGGATCCTGCGTATGGGATTACCCGAAAGCCCACGCTGGCTGGTTGAGCAAGGCCGCTACAAAGAAGCGGAAGACGTGGTACGCCGACTCGAAGCGCGTGTCGCTAAATCAACCGGCGCGGCGCTGCCTGCGATTGACAGCCATTTGTTGCAGCCTACTGAATCTAAACCGGCTGCAAAAAACGAAATGTGGCGTCCGCCGTACCGTCGTCGCACCATCATGCTGCTGGTGTTCAACTTCTTCCAGTCGATTGGCTATTACGGTTTTGCCAGTTGGATCCCGACACTGCTGGCAGCCAAAGGTGTGACCTTCACCCACAGTTTGCTCTATTCCTTCCTGATTGCTTTTGCCAGCCCATTGGGGCCGCTGGTAGCAATGACCTTTGCCGATCGCATTGAGCGTAAGTGGCTGGTGAGTGGCTCCGCGCTGGCCATTGCCCTCGTCGGCACGGTATTTTCCTGGCAGTCGCAACCGGTGATGCTGGTGACGTTGGGACTGCTGCTATCGCTGGCCAGTACCTGTATGACTTTCTCGTACCGCGCCTATCAGGCTGAACTGTTTCCGACGCGTTTCCGCGCTAAAGCGATTGGATTGGTCTATTCGGTAAGTCGTATCAGCGGCATGCTGTCGGGCTTTACCATTGCCTGGGTGCTGAGTGAGATGGGTGTGAGTTCAGTGTTTGCCGTGATTTCCGGTGCGATGGCGATTGTGGTGTTTACCATTGGTGTATTTGGTCCTCGCACGCTGAATCGCCGTCTGGAAGAGGTGAATCCCTGAGAACGTGATGACCGCAGGGATGTGATGACAAGCTGTTGATGGCGGGATTAGGCTACAGCCTAATCCCGTTTTCAATGGTGGCTATTTCTGTTCTGGCAGCGCGTACGCCAGCACATAATCGCCCACCGGCGTTTCCATAAAGTGATGCCCGGCGGCAACGATCACCAGATACTCACGCCCATTTTGCGTGTAGATCATTGGGTTGGCCTGGCCCCCTGCGGGCAGTTCCGTGCTCCACACTTCCTTGCCGGTTTTCATGTCGATGGCGCGAATTAAGTCATCGGTAGCGGCCGCGACAAAGATCAGCCCGCTGGATGTCACCACAGAACCGCCATTATTCGGCGTACCAATATTAATCGGCAATCCGGTTGGCAGACCAAATGGGCCATTACGACGTGCGGTACCCAGTGGACGATCCCAGAGAGTGCGTCCATCACGCAGATCGATGGCACGTATACCACCATACGGCGGCTCTTTACACAGCATGCCTGTGTACGGCAAGCGCCAGCCCGCATTCACGTTCACCGCGTAAGGCACACCGATTTGTGGATCGCCTGCCCCTTCCGCATGACCGGTATCGTGTGGGTTATAGGGAATTTCATCACGAGGTTTCCAGCCCAACGCATCGGCCTTAGCGCGCGGCACCAGAATGTTGTAGTTCGGCATATCGTTGTAGTTAGCAATGATGATGCCACGCGTCGGATCCACCGCCACGCTGCCCCAGTCAGAACCGCCGTTATAACCCGGATACTCAATTGAATGACGATCGGCTTCCGGCGGCGTGTACTGCCCTTTATAACTGGCTTGTTGGAACTGAATGCGGCACACCAGCTGATCCACCGGTGTTAAGCCCCACATGTCCTGCGGGGTGAGGTCCGGTTTACTCAGGTGATGGAACAACGAATAAGGCTGAGTTGGCGAACGCTGGTCCGGTTCTACACCGCCGCCGGGCACCGGACGCTCCTCCACACCAAACAGCGATTTACCGGTGCGGCGATCCAGCACATAAATCTCACCCTGTTTGGTCGGCATGATAATCGCCGGTGTTTTACCGCCGTTTTTATCCGGATAATCCACCAACGTCGGCTGAGAACCGGGATCATAATCCCAGACATCTTTATGCGCGGTCTGGAAAGTCCAGGCCGGTAAACCGGTATCGATATTCAATGCAGTCAATGAGACTGAATACTTATTCTCGGCAGGCGAGCGCGTACCGCTCCAATAGTCACCCGATGAGTTTCCGACCGGCAGATACACCAATCCTAATTTGTCATCACCGGTGAACGAGGTCCAGACGTCGGGTGAACCGCGTTTGTACGCATTGGGTCCTTTCTTCGGTGTGGCGGTATCCGGATCGGCTGCATCCCACGCCCATTTCAACGCGCCCGTGCGCACGTCATAAGCTTTAATCACCCCCGGTGGGCCAAATGCGCGCTGGCCATCGATCGTCTGATGTCCCACTACCAGGGTATCACGTATCACCACCGGCGCTGAGTTGATGGCCACATAGCCGTCATAGGTCTCCCCCATATCCTCAGCAAGATTGACCGTGCCCTGATTACCGAAACTGCGGCAGACTTCGCCAGTTTTGGCGTTCAATTCGATGATGCGGGCGTCCAGCGTCCCGAGGATGATGCGCTGCTGGCAGTCACTGTTGTCGCTGTTCGGTGCGACTGCAGCGACCTGTCCGGTGCTGGCGTGGCTGTTGGTCTGGCTGTCATACCACGTCAACCCACGGCAGGCGGCGGTGTAAGGAATGGATTTGTCGCTGACTTTCGGGTCAAAGTGCCACTTCTCTTTTCCTGTCGCGGCGTCCAGCGCGAACACCATGTTGCGCGCGGTACAGGTATATAGCGTATCGCCCACTTTGATCGGGGTGTTTTCACCGCCCCAACGCGCTTTCGGTAAATCACCGGTACGGAATTGCCAGGCCAGCTTGAGGTCTTTCACGTTATCCGGGGTAATCTGGCTGGCATTGGCGAAACGCTGCGACGCCAGGGAACCGCCGTAGGTATACCAGTCGCCACTGTCTGGCGTGGAGGCTTTTCCGCTGCCAGTATCCGCCATGTAGTTAGCCGATCCCGCGTCGGGCACCTCTGTGGCTGGCGTTTCATTGAGTGGCGCAAAGGGCAGCGCAGCAGCAATCACAAAAGCGACAATCAGTACGGCCGCCAGCGCGCGCGACGCCCCCCGGCTGACGCGCGGCGCCAAATTGGGTAACTGGAAGGCAAACACGATGCCGAGAATCAGCATCAAGGCAAAGCGCGGCACCCAGCGCCAGTAATCCAGCCCTGACTCCTGAATGGTCCAGATCAGCGTGCCCACAAATACCAGTGCGAACCAGCCTGCACCGCTGGTGCGTTTCATGAATATCAGTACAGCAGAGATGATCAGCCCTATGCCGGCCAGCACGTAGTACCAATTTCCGCCTAATGCCACGAGCCAGCCCCCTCCTGCGGCCAGGATAATCCCCAGCAACAGCAGAATAAGGGCAAATAGTTTATTCCAGAACGAAAGTCTGGGTATTGGGTTTGCGATGTTCAAAATAATGTCCTTTGCCATAAACGATTGCAGGATTGTGTATTTTTTAAACTCCGCGATTAACTTTAGAATATTTCGAGGGTTATGCCGGGATATTTGGCAAATATGCTAAATAAGCGGCACTTTTTATCCGCTTATATTCCTCATAGTTTCTGTGATAAATAGTTTATTGAGGTGGGAGCAAACACCCATATCCTATCCCGATCAATTTTTGTCTGTGCATTTCCGCGACAAAATCCTGCTGTTTTTGATCTGGCGCAAGATCGCTATCTCACCATCCTGTCAGCTTATTCCTTACAGGGCGCATGACGCTAAATAACAAGAGGAATGCAACATGACAGGTAAATTAGGCTTAGCGGGATTGTTACTGGTTTGGCTGGTGTATGTGGCGTGGATGCTGAGCTATTACTCAGGAACATTTTCACTCTTCACACATTAATCAACTCTCCATCACTTCTACAACGATAGTCACTTCATTTTCCCTGATGGCGGCGCTCAGGTCGCCATCTGGCACACACACCCTTTCCCGGCTAACCTAAAATTTCAGCCTGAAATCGCCACCTATTTTACCTTCTCATGCGGCTTACATTCGTTTGTGGGCTGAGTGAACTGGCGTTTGAGCCGATTAAGCAATATGATTCAACTCATAATATGAGCCGAATAGAATGGCTTTATGGCTCAGTTATTGAGCCTAATCGCCAGACTGTTTGGCTCACTGGCAAATGAGATGAGGCAGGGTATGTGGATATGGCAGCAGCCTGAATGGCCAACATTTCACTGGCAGGAGGAAAAACTTCTGCCGCGATTACGCTATCTGCAGCAGCAACGCGGTATTTTGCTGGGCCGGGCGAGCATATCGGATAACGCCGATACGCAAACGCTGAATACGTTACTCACCAATATTCTGTCTTCCTCCGCTATCGAAGATGAGCGCGTTAACGCGGAGTCAGTAAGATCTTCCCTTGCGCGGCGTTTAGGCGTTTCGCTGGAGCAGCCTTATCCCGTATCCGAACGTTCCGAAGGATTGGCCACCATGATGATGGATGCCATCACCCAGCGCGATGAGCCTCTCACGTTTGAGCGGCTGTGTCTGTGGCATCAGTGGCTTTTCCCGGCGAGTGAATGGACGATAAAGCGTTTAAACGTGGGCGGTTTGCGCGGTGAAGAACCGATGCAGGTGGTGTCCGGACGCATCGATCGTCCAACTGTCCATTTTGAAGCGCCACCGCGTGACGGGCTTGAACTGCAGCTTGATCAGTTTATTCGCTGGTTTAATCAGAGCCATGACGAGGTCCTGCTCGATCCACTGCTGCGCGCCGCCATTTGCCATCTGTGGTTTGTCACGCTGCATCCCTTTGATGATGGCAACGGCCGTATTACGCGTGCGCTGACGGATTTGGCGCTGGCGCAAGCAGACAGCCAAAGCATCCGGCTATATGCCATGTCGTCATCGATTCTGACCCGGCGCGCGGATTATTACCGGATTTTACAAGAGACACAGCGTGGCGATTTGGACATCACTGCCTGGATGCTGTGGTTCCTCGACGTGCTCAATGACAGCCTGGAAGAGGCACTGGCATCGGTCACGCGCATACAAAACAAAGCGAAATTCTGGCTGATTCACCACAATGCCCAATTGAACGCTGAGCAAAATCGCGTATTGAATCGCTTGCTGGATGGCGGTGAACAAGGGTTTGAGGACGGCATCAGCGCCAGCCAATACCAAAAAGTGGCGAAGGTCAGTAAGGCCACGGCGACGCGACATTTGACGGAATTACTGGAGAAAGGTTGTCTGGAGAAATTGCCGGGCGGTGGGCGTAGCACGCGTTATCAGATCAAGCTGTAGAGGTTCAATGAGGCAACAGGAGCGACCTTCTCGCCGCTCCCAGTTTTCAGCTTTCAGCTTTCAGCACTCAGTTTTCAGCTTGCAACTCTCAGCTCTCAGCTTTCAGCTCTCAGCTCTCAGCTTGCAACTCTCAGTTCTCAGCTTTCAACTCTCAGCTCCCAGTTTTCAGCTCTCAGCTCCCAGCTCTCAGCTCTCAGCTC
>NZ_JZRH01000005.1:0-47910 GCF_000963985.1 Pantoea sp. BL1
GTATCGGGCTGAAGCGTGAAATAGTAGAAGATGCCGATTTCAGACAGCAGACGCTGAACAAACTTCAGGTCACTTTCCTGATACTGGTTAATCTGTTCCCTTCGGGGATAGTCATGCTTCAGGCTGAACTCATATTCCCACCCGTGAAAACCATGCTCATCCAGTATCTGGCCGACGACTTCCGGTACGGATTTATTCACAAAGAAGCGATGTGTGCGATATTGCTTATCCAGAAGCGCAAAGCGGGGCTCAATAATAATGAGATAACTAACCTGGTCTGCGGAACCCGTCAGACGGCGGAAGTCAGTGATATAACCGTGAACAATTTTCTGCGATTCGGGTTCCAGCAGAGAGCCGGTTCTCATGGTCAGCGTTACCGCTTTGCGCAGCATCTTCTCTGGCGAGATGTCCTTATCGGGGCTGGTGAAAAGCACGTCATATTGATAATTCGCGCTCAGCGCTTCCGTACCGTTCAGACTCTCAACATCAATAACAGAATTACAGTTGGGAATTTGAAGAGAGTAGCGATTCAGGGTAGAGGATAAAATCGATTCTGCGCTTTGTAGCATATCACTCGGGGTCATTGTCATTCGCTCCGTGATGACGGATGGTCCAATCCCATACAGGGATGAGGTTCAGTTAAGAATTCTATGTATTGAGTTGCACAGGTAAGTCATTTAATGAAACGTTAATATCCCCGACCTATGTAATAAGTGATTTCGTTTCGCTGCAGGGGAACGCTGATAACGCCCGTATTGTAAGCTTTAAAAGCCACGGAGAAGTTTCTGATCGGCTTACGCCTGGTCTGCGTCATCAGACCAAACTGAGCAACATAAACATTTTCTGAACTGCTGGTTATGTCCTCAGCCATGCAGAGGAGCAGGCCGTTATCGGTTCTGTATCCTGCTATGTCTGGCTGCTGAGCAGAGTCCCGACGTCCTCTTTTAAAAAGGTAAAAATATGAAAGTGAATAACCACCCGGTTGCAATACAGTGAAACATATGCAGCCATCAACTTTGCTAACCAATGTTTGCTTAGAAGGAGTGAATTTATCGCCAATACATCCTGACAATACAAAAACCATGAGCAGGGAGCACATTTTCATTATTATTAAGACGCCTGGAAATAATCTTTTACCCTTAATCAAACAAGAACATTAAACCAAATCACATAAAATTAAGCATTAAAAATCAAACAAGAAAATTAATCAGACTCATCCCTAAGGTAATGTACAACCTCATCCTGCTGCAATGGAGTGTTAACAAAAACCCTACCTTTAAATTCATTCGCAGTGGAGAACTCCCCACAAACTCTCTACTTTCGCTTTTCCCCGTTTAAAAATTGCCATATTTTTAGCATAAAATCATAGACGTGCCTGACTGTAAAATATTCTTTATTTTCTTCTCCTTCAGCCTCAGCAACTTCAGAAAACGTTATCTTATCTCCAATACACCCCGTCATCATAAATGCAACAATCACATGCAACTATATTACACTTAGGGAAAAATCATCATTCAACATAAAAAAACCTGAGAACATCTTTAGACCTTTCATAGAGAACAGGTTGATGAATTCTTTTGCTAACGATATTTATAAGTCATTTTTCCGTCAACATAATATCACTCAGAGAGAAACCTCGGGAAGTAATCCATGTTTTTAATGACAGATTATAAACCCGACCATTACTCAACCTTATGGACGCCACTTTTCTAAAGGATGGGAGTTTTTCTATTCTGGACAATAGACCATAATGAATAACATATTCTTTTTTTTCTGATGCTGGTAGCAGGGATAATGGCATGCAACGCTTATTATTTACTGCCATTAGCTCGCTCCCATCAATTGTCTTCCTAAGCCCTGAACCATCTTTATTTTTTACTGAAACCACACTTAAATAATACGCTTTATTCTGGGGTATGTTTATACATAGCTTATCATTAATAACAACCATGTCGGCATCGCGTTCAAATCCGATAGGATCTTCTCCCAAAGTACACCCAACTATAACAAAGCAAGTGAATATGATGATGAAATATAATTTGATAGATTTCACCATGAAAAACCTCTTAACGCTCTCATATAAGCTAAACAGGCTTCAGGCTCACTCATCGCTCTGACAGATTTGACATGGTCATACAACCTTAACTCATTCCATCGACCAAATCCCCACTCGGTAAGAATATAGTTATCAGCAATTATTTGAGCCTGTTGCTCCATCGAGTATTCACTCAATAGTCGGCCGTCAAGATCATATGCATAAGTAGCCATAAAACTGAGCATGCCGCGACAGATAACGCACATAGCCTGATTACACATAAGACGAAGAAACGTCCTCTGTATGAAATTAGTGCGGGTCAGTCCGTTGATAAACTGAACCGCTAATATCCCCGCCCCATGTAATAACTGATTTCGTTTTGCAGCAGCGGAACAGTGATAAATCCCGTTTTTTCAGCTTTAAAAGCCACAGAAAACTTCCGAATCGGTTTACGTTTGGTCTGTGTCTTCAGACCAAACTGCGCAACATAAACAATTTCTGAATCGCTTACTGTGTCCTCAGCCAAGCAAAGAAGCAGGCTTTTATCGGTTTTGTATTCTGCTATTTCTGGGTGCTTAACAGAGTTCCGATTTCCTCTTTCAAAAAGGTCAAAATATGAAAGTGAATAATCATCAGGTTTTAATACAGTGAAGCAGATGCGGTCAGCATCTATGCTGAGAGGGGCTTTTTCTGAAAGTGTGAATCTGTCTCCTAGACATCCTGCCAGGAGAAATACGATTACTGACAAAGCCAACCTGTAACTAATTATCCTCTGAGATACATTCACCAAGGGAATCCTCTCAACGCATGTTTATATTTCTGCGAAATAATTGACTCATCCAGGTTTCCGTCCAGCGTGACATAACTACGACGCCGGTACTCCATAAATGTATTATACCCCTCACTCGCCAGTAGAAAATTATCTGCAATAATTTGTGCCTGTTGCTCCATCGGATACTCACTCAGTAGCCGTCCATCCAGTTCATAGCGATAGCTCGCCAGCCAGCTTATGAGCCCCCTGCATATCACGCACATTCCCTTTTGGCGCTGCCATACATGGCTGAGCTCGTGTATAAAAGTATGTCTGTCGGCAAGGTCACTCTGAGCCAGGTCAGCAAAATCGTTCCGGTAAAGTGGCGGAGGGTAAAATATTTCTCCCTTCGGCGTCATAGCAACAGCTTCATTTTGCAAACCAAACGGGAGATAGCTGTCTTTATGGATCCATACCTTGTGATAATCAATTTTGTCCCGGAACACCGTCCTGGCAAGCACGATTTCCCCTTTACTCATCAGCCGCAGGCTACCTTCTTTGGCTGCCGCATCTCTTTCAGTTTTGTTCATGAATGAGATTCTCAAATGCCATCAGCACACCGTCCTCTTCGTTCCAGTCCAGGCTGAGAGTGCCAGGCAACTGCCCGCCGGCCTGATATTGCAAAAGCTGCTGACTAAGCACCGGTAAAATCTGCTGGTTGAGCAGGCTGTCGACGTTGCGCGCGCCGGTGTCCGGCAGCAGGCAGGCAGCGGTTAGAGCCTCGTATAGCGCGTCCGAAATATCCGTGTGCAGGCCGTAGTGGCGTTGCAGCCGCTGACTCACCTGACCGAGCTTCATTTCGACGATGATACGCATCGCCTCAGCACCCAGCGGACGGTAAATCACCGTCTGGAAACGTGCCAGCAGTGCGGGCTGGAAGTGGTCACGGATAACCGGACGCAGCAGTTCCTGCAGCTCAGCTTCGCTGGCGTCCGGCTGCTCGTCCATTTTCTGCATCAGCATGTCACTGCCGAGGTTGGAGGTCATCAGGATAACTGTGTTACGGAAGTCAATTTCACGGCCCTCGCCGTCGCGCATAAAGCCCCGGTCAAAGACCTGATAGAACAGGTTAATCACATCGCGGTGCGCCTTCTCAACCTCATCGAGCAAAACCACGCTGTACGGGCGTTTGCGCACCGCTTCGGTCAACACGCCGCCCTGCCCGTAACCGACGTAGCCCGGCGGTGAGCCCTTAAGCTGGCTTACCGTCTGCGCTTCCTGGTACTCGGAGAGGTTAATGGTGATCAGCGACTTTTCACCGCCGTACAGAGTGTCGGCCAACGCCAATGCGGTTTCAGTCTTGCCCGTACCGCTGGTGCCGACCAGCAAGAACACACCCTGTGGGCCGTTTTCTGCGGTCAGTCCGGTTTTTGAAGCGCGCAGGCGCTGTGCAATCGCGTTTAGCGCCGCTGGCTGCCCTACAACGCGCGCTTCCAGCGCTTTTTCCAGCGTCAGCAGCTCCGTCTGTTCGTCCTTCATCAAGGAAGAGAGCGGCACGCCGGTCCAGTCGGCAATGACGCCCGCCACCGTGCGTGCGTCTACATCCAGCGTCATCAGCGGCTCGCCCTGTTGCAGCGCGTGCAGCGCAGACTGAAGTTCAGCACGATGCGCCTGCTGACTGGCGTCCTGACGGCAGGCCAGCAGCCTATCCGTCAGCTCGCGCTCGGCCACCCACCTCAGCTCCAGCTGTTCCAGACGTTCATCAGCGCTGGCCAGCTCTCTCAAAATGTCATGCATGCGCGCTTCCTGTATGAGGCCGCCCAGCGCTTCATCATCCAGGATGGCGCGCTTCTCCATATTCAGGGCATCCGTGCGGGCGCGCAGTTGCGTGATGGCTTCCGGCACCGCGTCCTGGCTCATGCGCACTCGCGCACTCGCGGTATCAAGCAGGTCTACCGCCTTGTCCGGCAGCTGGCGCCCGGTCAGGTAGCGGCGAGACAGCGTGACAGCGGCGCGCACGGCTTCATCGGTGATGTGCACGCCGTGGTGTTGAGCGTAGCGCGACTTCAGGCCCCGCAGCATCAGGCAGGCGGTCTCGTCGTCCGGCTCATCGACTTTAACCAGCTGGAAGCGGCGCTCCAGTGCGGCGTCCTTTTCAAAATACTGCTTGTACTCGCTCCAGGTCGTGGCGGCGATGGTGCGCAGCTCGCCGCGCGCCAGTGCGGGCTTCAGCAGGTTAGCCGCATCCGCGCCACCTGCCTGATTACCTGCGCCGATAATGGTGTGCGCCTCGTCTATGAACAACAGCACCGGCTGCTCGGCCTGCTGCACCTCCGTAATGATGTTCTTCAGGCGCTGCTCAAACTCGCCCTTCACGCCCGCGCCTGCCTGCAACATGCCAAGGTCAAGGGTGCGCACGCTGACTGTGCTCAGGCTGGCAGGCACGTTGCCTTCCGCAATGCGCAGCGCCAGTCCCTCGACCAGTGCGGTTTTGCCCACGCCCGGCTCGCCCACCAGAATCGGGTTGTTCTTGCGGCGACGCGAGAGGATGTCCACCATCTGGCGGATTTCATTGTCGCGCCCGTACACCGGGTCAATCTTCCCGTTCCGCGCGTCGGCAGTGACGTCGCGTGTGAAGCGGGACAGCGCTTCAGCGCCTGCAGCAGGCGCAGCGCCCGCCAGCGTAGGTGACTCGCCCTCCTCTGCGTTCAGGCTACGCAGAGGTTCGTTCGGCTGCAGCATTTCCGGCCTTTCGTCCGACTGCGCATCCAGCAGCGGTCGCAGCGCCATCATCTGGCGCGGGCTCAGGGTGAGGATGGGCCAGAGCGCGTCGCAACGTGTCAGCGAGTGGTTGCCAACCATGGCTGTCAGCAAGTGCACGCTACGGATGCGCTCCTCACCGTCTACCGAGGCCACCAGCCAGGCTTCCTTCAGCAGGTGGTGCAGGCGAGTCGAAAGATCCGGGCGGCTGCGCACCAGGCGAGGCTGACCCTCCAGAAAGCTCAGCAGCCCCTGCCAGACGCCGTCCATATCCCACTCATAGCGGCGCGCCATGACCGTGATATCGCCCTCACCCTGCTCCAGCACCTTCAGCAGCCAGTGCTCGGGCATGATTTCCGCGTGTGCGCGGGTCTGACACAGCGAAGCGGCAGCCTCCAGCGCGCGGGCGCAGAAGGGGTTAAGACGGCGCAGCAGCGCTGCAGACTGGTGTTCCATTGGTGTTCTCTCCGTTGCTGGCACGCTACCGCCCCTGGCCGTAAACCGAGGCCCATAAGGTCTGTAGTATCTGCACATCAGTGTGTTTTTCAGGCGTGCACCCGCGCGCAGGCGCACGCCTGAAAAAGCGGACGGCGAACCGTCCGCACGGGCTTACGCGGTGGCGCGCTCGTTCCAGGAATCGGAATGAATGATGTTGCCGTCCTTGTAGGTCCAGGTGATTTTTTCGTAGCGCAACTCAATCATCTCCAGATGATTGTGCTTCTCTTTGGAAGGGTCCTTAATGTCGTGCATCACCGGGTTAACCTTCACCACCTTCACGTTCTCAAGCTTGGTGTTGAAGTACTCGACTTCCTGGCCCGCGTCGCTGATGCGGTACCATTTGAACTCCGCCGACTTCAGGGTCTGGCCAGTGGTCACGGCCTTATAAAGATACGGACTGGACGAATCGATTTCTTTAGTCAGGAAGAACGGCGTGTGGATACGCGTGCCGGTTAGTTTTCCGGTATTGTTGTCGGTCGGGATGTACAGGTTATGCTCCTGCGCTACCACCTCAATGCTGCCTTCACGATCCTGCACGTCCACTGAACCCTTGATGTCTGCGCCGCCGTCGTCCTTGAGCCACAGATAAACTGGAATTGCCATGTTGTTACTCCTTTTCAGACTGAGAATGGCCATCATCCTGTGATGACCGGGTTTGAACGCCCGGCACGCGGCAGGCATCGGCCTGCGGTACCAGACTGATTTCGACCCGGCGGTTGAGCGCACGCCCCTCCGCCGACTCGTTTGTTGCTACCGGACGATCCTGACCGTAGCCCTGCACCGCAAAGCAACTCTCTGGCACGTCGCCCGTGTCACGCATCCAGTCGCGCACCGCTTCGGCACGCTGCCGGGAGAGCACCTGGTTCAACTGCGGATGGCCGGTGCTATCGGTGTGGCCGGCGACCACAATCAGCCAGCCGGGCCGGGCTTTGATGCCCACCAGCGCATTAATCAGCACTTTGTCAGACCCCGCTCTCAGCGCCGCTTTGCCCGATTCAAAAAGGGACAGACTGTCAAGGCGCACCGTCTGTGGGCCCTGCACAACCTGCTGAATCACAGGAGCAGGCGCAGGCGGGGGTGACCAGCGGTGGATGGCTGTGTTTACCGGCGCAATAAGCCGCATGCCCTGATAAAGTCCCATGCCGAACCGCAGTGGCTCACCGCTACGCTGCCAGGCATCCAGCAGCGAGCGATCATGGATAAGCGCATCGCGCGCAAGCGTTTTGGCCGCGATAGCGTCCTCCGGCAGGCGGCGCCACAGGGCAAGGTGATCGGCCACGCTGCGCACGAGGCGCTGGTTATGAATGAAGGAAGCAAGCATCGCCAGCGTCAGAAACAGGCCGAAAGTCAGTCCAGCTATTCTCGCCGTGCGCAGCCAGCGGCTAATACCCTGCTGCTGCGGGATATCGGACAGCAGGACATCCGGCAGCGGCAGTGAAAGCTGAGACGGGCTGTTTTCAGACGACAGCGTGGTCAGCCCAGCGAGATGTTGCTGCCAGAGGTTGCCCGGTTGCGAAGGCGATGGCGTCAGGCAGATGCCAAACTGGCACGGGTTCGCAGCATGCGGCACGGCAGCCTGATCGACATACCACTGCATCAGGCTTTGCAGTCTGAGCGCGTGATGAAAATGAAGGGGCTCCCGGGTGACCCACTCCGCCAGCGAAAGGCGGGCGTCATTTTCCGGATGAAACTGAAACTGCGGATGATCTGGCGTAAGGCTGAACCAGTGCATACCCTCATCCACTGACGAGCCCCATATCACCGTCCACAATGGCGGCAACCCATTCAACACATGCCGACACTGTGAAAAGGCACGCAGCCACCCACTCTGCTGTTGCGTTAATAGGTCTGCGGAGGTGTGCTGCCCGGGGATGATCGCCAGCATCACCGAAAGCTGAGGTACCAGTGCCGGATACTGCTGTGCCAGCCGTTCTGCCAGCGTGGGCAATTCAGCAGGCTGACGCACGTTCAGGTACCACCCATGCCGGGTCTCGCGGTGAGTCTGATCACCAAACAACGGCGATGTATCCCCTGTCACCAGAATCACAGGGCCATGATAGGTTTCCGGCGGCAGGCAGGCATCCATGGTTGGTCGATCACCAGGGGCATTACGCTGAAGACGCCACAGAATAAAACCGGTCACCAGCAGCACCAGTGCGCAGAGCACTGCCGCATTCATCGCCGTCAGTCCCGAAAAGCCCGTCACCAGCAGGATGGCGAACACGGTCCCCAGCAGCGTCAGGCCCTGGCGTGAATTGGGTCGTAACATTACTGTGCACCCGCCATGCGCGATACCATGTCTGCCAGCGCTGATTCCAGCACGAACCAGAGACCGCCAAGCAGCACGACGGCCATCGCCCAGCTCAGCCAGTAAAAGCGGCGGCCGGTGTGCAGACCTTTAGGTCGCACCACCAGCGGCGCATCTTCCGGCAACGCAAATGGCGGCACCCGCGCAGCCAATGCATTCACCACGTCCTCACGACGTTCATCATCCTGCGCGCGGTAATGCCCGACGAAACCCAACTGCAGCGTGCGGTAGAAACAGGTCAGCACCGTAACGTCTGCTGCAGGCTCGTTCAATACAGTGCGGATGCGATCCCAGAGCGCTTCGCCGCCGTTCAGTGAACCAAAGAAGCGCACCTGCAGTGGATCACGGGTCCAGCGCAGCCAGCCATCGTCCTGGCTCCCTCTGTTCAGGACCGCCTCATCCAGCAGTACGCAGAAGGCATACAGCATGTGGTCGCGGCTGGCGTCACTGAAGCCAGCCTCTGTCAGCGCCTCGCGGGCTGACTTCACCCAGCCTGCCGCCCGGCGATAAAGCGCGTCACCGTTCTCAATTTGCTGTCCGCAGCGCAACTGGCTCACCATCAGCCAGCCCTGAAAAAACAGTTTTTCTGTCAGTTTGTTGGGATTATTCATGAGCGCAGCACCGCGTAGAGTTCCAGTTTCAGCTCACCGAGCGATTCTGGCGTATAGAAAGTGCAGCCACCGGAGGCCAGCATCGCCCTGGCCGCATCCGTTGAGAGGTCCAGCGCAAAATACTGGTTCTCAAGGCGCAGCGGGATGGCCGCAGGGACGTGAGGCAGTGGGCGGATGACCATTCCGCTCAGCGCAATATTCACCACCTCAGAAACATCGTCCTGGCTGCCGGCTTTACACAACAGCGGGAAGCGTGCCTGGAGCTCGTGATTCGGCAGGGAAGAGCGAACGGACAGATAAAAGTCCGCGCCTTCGCGCAGTCGTGCGTCGTGGAGTTTTCCCCTCCACAGCACGCCCTGTTTTTCCAGGTCGATGGTGACAACCCGGGAAGGCAGGCTCGCCTCCAACAGCGTATCCAGCAGCGTGAAAAGCGGCGGGAAAACCTGCTCTGGCGCGTTGTGCAGGTAGGCCGGGATATCTTCCGGCACATTCTCGAGGGAAAATGTCAGCAGGCTGCCCGCAAGGCGCACCAGTTCACGGTAAAGCAGTTCAGGATGGCGCGACGGTGACTGGTACAACTCTGTCAGCACCGGCTCCGCACTGTTCAGCGCATTGAGCAGCCAGAACAGAGAAACGTCTGACACGGCAAAATCCGCCATGCGTTCGTTACTCTCGCGACGCAGTTGCATCAGACGCTGACGGCGTGCCTGCAGGCGATGAAGCAGGTCACCCAGCGCCGCGATCAGCGCCGGACTGCCAGCCAGTGACAGCAGGGGTGGAATAAACGCGGCATCGTGCATCCACTGCCCCTGCGCGTTGCGCACCAGACGGGCAACCGGACAGGTCAGGTATGCCGCGTTTTCCTGATGCGCCAGCCGCAGGCGCAGTGCAAAACGCAGTACCGCAATCTCTGTACGCTCGTGACCTGCCAGCTCCTGCACGCGCTCCCGGGTGGCGACCCAACGGCGCGGGCGTTCGCTGTCCGCACCGTTTTCCAGATTACCGCCGTTGGCGTTGATCAGCGGCAGCGCCAGTACCACCTCTACGCTGTCCCGGTCCGTCACCTCACTTAACTCACAGACAGGAGGCAATGTGTCAGCCAGACGGGTATCGACCAGGGTGCCATCCGCAAAGCGGACGGCAATGCGCGTCGCATTCAGCTTCGACAGTGCCAGCGCACCCTCATCGAACTCAACACACAGCACGCCCCAGGGGTGTGCCAGCGTCATGCCTGCGACGGTGCCTGCCACATGCGCGTCCCACATGGCCTGCTGCTGAAACTGTTGCGGCGTCAGAAACGCGCCGTCTTCCCATAACGGACGGTAAATTTTCATTACGGATAGCCGCCTTACGCTTTCGCTTTTGGCATCTGCGATACCAGCGACAGATTGACGTCCATGCCTTCCACCTGGAAATGCGGCACTGCGAAGAGTTTCACGCGGAAGAAACCAGGGTTGTCTTCGATATCTTCCACCACCACCTTCGCATCGCGCAGCGGGTGTGAGGCCTGCAACGCGTCACCCGGATCGGTCATCTCGGTCACCAGGCTCTTCACCCAGGTGTTTAGCTCGAGTTCGAGCAAGCGGCGATCTTTAGTGGTGCCGATGTTTTCGCGCTGAATCAGCTTCAGATAATGCGCGATGCGCGACAGCAGGAAGATATAGGGCAAGCGCGCGTTGATGCGGCTATTGGCGGTGGCGTCTGTGGTGTCATAAATCGCGGGCTTCTGCGCCGAGTTCGCAGAGAAGAAACAGGCATAATCACGGTTTTTGTAATACGAAAGCGGAATGAAACCCAGATTGGCGAATTCAAATTCGCGCGTTTCAGGGATCATCACTTCAGAGGGGATTTTCACCTGATTACCGGTGCCGAGGTCATACAGGTGAATCGGCAGATCCTGCACTGCACCGCCCGCCTGTGGACCACGAATCTGCACGCACCAGCCGTTGTTGATAAAGCTTTTCACCATATTGGCGGCGAAAGCGAAAGACGAATTGGTCCAGAGATATTTTTCGTGATCCGGGCCTTTCACCTCTTCAACATAGTTAAAACTGCGCACCGGCACGGTATCAGGTCCGTACGGCAAACGTCCCAGCACACGCGGCATGGTCAGACCGATATACCGTGAATCATCGGTATCACGGAACGATTTCCACTTAATGTATTCCGCACGATCGAAGTAGTTGCCGATGTCTTTGATGGCTGCCACTTCTTCCATTGTTTCCTTAAGGAAAAACGCCGGACCGGCTGACCCGATAAACGGCATATGAGCGGATGCCGCAACTTTCGAGATATTACGCAGCAGTGCGATATCCTGCGCAGAAGCATCGAATTCATAGGCTGCAATCACCGCACCGATCGGCTCGCCACCCGGCGTGTCGTACTCAGCGACATACGTTTGCAGATAGAGGCCACTTTGGATAATTTCCGGCGCGTCTTCGAAGTCCTGACGCAAATCTTCTTTCGATACATCAAGCACTTCCAGTTTGACGTTTTGGCGGAAATCGGTCTTATCCACCAACGATTTCAAACCACGCCATACCGATTCAACTTTCTGGAATTCGTCATGGTGCATCACCGCGTCCAGCTGTCGGCTGATCTGATAATCCAGCTCGGCAATGTGATGATCCAACAAGGTTTTATCCAGCTTTTCGACTTTCTCACCGCTGATTTTCAAGCGATTAAGAAACACCTGCATCGCCGCCGTCACGCGCTCGTCAGCAGTGGCATCTGACATTGCCTGATTGTCTTGCCAGACATTCAGGTCACTCAGTGAGCTAACCGGATTAAGATTAATTTTGTCGAACAGCGAGGCGTACACGCCTTCCGCTGCAGGGTTTTCAAGCACAGTGGTTTCACCGGAAGATCGGGTTTCATTCTGAACTGACATCAGCATCGTCTCTCATTTAGTCCGTTAAAAGGGGTTCAGCCGTTATCGCTGGCAAGCGCAGAAAGTTCCGCACGCAGTTCGTCACTCAGTGCCGGGTCTTTCAGGATGATCTCCAGTTCTTTGCGGAAAGTGACGTTATCGAGCAGATTGGATTTGAGATCGCGCAGCAGATTACGCATCGCGAGCATCGCTTTGAGTTGCGGGATCTGACGAGCGACCTGTTCAGGTTCGAAGTCTTTGATGTTGCTGAATGTCAGATTGATGGCCTGTTCACTGCCATCCGCTGACAAGGTATCCGGCACGGTGAGTCGGACTGATGGCGAAAAGTCAGCGAGCACGCTGTCGAAATTGTTTTTATTGACGTTGACCTTTTCACGTTCGCTCAGCACGCGATCTTCCTGGCCATTACTGAAATCGCCGGTCACCAGCAGTTTGAGTGGTAGCTCCATTTTGCGGGCAGCGCCGCCGGTGTGAACGTCGAGTTTGATGTTAACGCGCGCTTTGGGTATTTCGTTTTGATAAGAATTACTCATACAACCTCCTGTTAGACAAGCGCGGAAAGCACGCTTTATGCACACTTTCCTTGTGTGATTCGAGGCGAATATATAACAGGCTAATTTGAGTTAGCAACAGATGAAGATGAACTTTGCGATCTGATTTATATAGGAAATTTCTGATACTTGGCTTTAAGTCGTTGAAGTTAATCCAGGATTAATGTGTGGAATGGAGCTGATTTATTTTTTATGAGTGTTCTTATACGCCTTATTTTCTTAAGATTTATCGTAAGAAACATCTCAATCATTAATATATTTCATGATGAAATGGTCGATAAGGTACATTAGTCGGAATGTGACATTCTGCCGTCTATTTTTTCTCTGCCCATTGAAACGAAAAACCCCGAAAGTTGGTTATCCAACTTTCGGGGTTCACGTTAAGAAGCGGGTTTGTCAGGATTAACTGTTGCGGTGTAAATGACTACTCACAAATGCGCGACATCGATCTGAGAGCGGATCAGTGAATACCTGCTGTGGTGGCCCCGACTCTTCGATTTTGCCCTGATGCAGAAACACCGCTTTGTTGGAGACATCACGCGCGAAGCCCATTTCGTGGGTGACGATGATCATCGTACGTCCCTCTTCAGCCAGGCTGCGGATCACCCGTAACACTTCGCCCACCAGTTCAGGGTCGAGTGCGGAGGTGGGTTCATCAAAAAGAAGCGCTTTGGGCTGCTGTGCCAACGCACGCGCTATCGCCACACGCTGCTGCTGCCCACCTGACAGCTGCGATGGCCACGCGTTGCGCTTTTCATACAGGCCGACTTTATGCAGCAGGGCTTCAGCTTCCTCAATCACCTCTTTATGGCCGCGTTTTTGTACATGCACGGGCGCTTCAATAATGTTCTGCAGCACCGTTTTGTGCGGCCACAAATTGAAACTCTGAAACACGAATCCCAATTGCATGCGCATCAGTTTGATACGGCTCAGTTGCTCCCGGCTCAGTTTCTCGTTGGGATTGTCAATGGTGACCACCTCATCCCCGACCGCGATTTCCCCGCCTTGCGGCACTTCAAGAAACGGAATACAGCGCAATAGCGTACTTTTTCCGGAACCACTGGCGCCAATCAGCGATATCACGTCGCCATCCTGCGCCGTCAGGCTGATGTCATGAAGCACCTCATGCCCGCTATAACTTTTTCTGAGATGACTCAGGGCGATAGTGGGTTTACTCATTGACGTGCTCCAACATGATAAGGTGACAAACGGCGCTCCAGCAGCGCCACCGCTTTACTGACCAGCACAGTCAGCAGCAGATAGATGATCGCCGCACTGATAAACACCTCCAGCGCGCGGAACGTCTCCGACACAATCGAGTCCGCAATACCGGTCATTTCCATCAAGCTGATGGTGCTGACCAGTGAAGTGGATTTGATCATCGAGATAATTTCATTGCTGTAAGCAGGCAACGCCTGACGCACGGCGAGCGGCAAGGTGATGCGGCGCAGCGTCGTGAAGCGCGACATACCGCTGACTTTGGCTGCCTCAAGCGACTGCACGCTAACGGCATTAAGACCACCACGAAGAATCTCCGAGGTGTAAGCCGCATCGTTAAGCACCAGTGCAATGAGCCCGCACCAGTAGGGATCGCGCAACAGCGGCCACAGCACGCTCTCGCGCACTGCCGGTAAACTCCCCAAACCGTAATAGATCATAAAAATCTGGATTAACAAGGGTGTGCCGCGGAACAGCCAAACGTAAAAGCGGGCAAAGACGCTACCATAGCGATTCTGGCGCAGCAGGTTGAGCAATAACGCTAAAATCCCCCCACCCAGCAGTGACAAAACGGCCAGATTAAGGGTCAGTGGTAAACCGCGCAGCAACGCGGCCAGCGTATGCTGTAAAAAGGTGAAATCCATCGTGGCTCCTTACAACCGCGCGCGTTGTTGCCCGCGCATGGCCACTTTTTCCACATAGCGGAAAATAAAATCGGAACAGGTGGTGATGATCAGGTAGATCACCGCGCCAACGCTGTAAAAGAAAAACGGCATTTGCGTGGAGTTGGATGCAGTGGAAATCTGGTTCATGGTTTCCACTAAGCCTGTGACGGAAACCAGTGCAGACTCTTTGATCACTGATTGCCATTGATTCCCCATGCCTGGCAGCGCGGTGCGTAGCGCCTGCGGCACGATCATGCGGCGAAACAACATCAGTCGTCCCATACCCGTCACCGTAGCCGCTTCCAGCGTGCCTTTCGGGATGGCGTAAAATGCGCCACGAAACACACCACTCTGGTAAGCGCCAGAGATCAATCCGATGGCGATAGCCCCGGCGACAAAGCCGTTAACATCAAATGGCCCCTGCATGCCCAATGTTTCCCCGACGAAGGAGACCACCTGACGTCCGCCGAAGTAAAACAAATAGATCACCAGCAGCTCAGGGACACCGCGAAACAGCGTGATATAGCCATTAGCGAGGCGCTGTTGCCAGCGCGCACCACCAATTTGCATCCAACAGAGTAGGCTACCGAGCACCGCGCCCAACAGCCATGCACACAACGAAACGGTGACGGTCACCGTGGCGGCGTCAAGCAACACGCCGCCCCAGCCTTCGTCACCAAAACCTAACAGTTGCCAGTCAATAGTCATAAGCGCTCAGCATTACTCCGCAGGCGCGACGTTCTCGCCGAACCATTTCTCTGACAGCTGCTTCAACGTGCCATCTTTGATCATTGAAACTAAAGCCGTATCCAGCGCCGCTTTGAGCTCCGGGTTGTTCTTCTGAATGGCAATCGCGGAACCCTGCCCTAACACGCCGCCGGAGAAGCCGTAACCGGTGCTGTTCACGGTATCGGTGTGTTTTTTCACATAGGCATTCAGGTTGGTGCGTGACGCCATCACCGCATCAACGCGACCGTTAAGCAGGTCAGCAAACGTTTCCGGGCCAGCCTGATAGGTGCGGATGGTGGCAACATCAGCCAGATATTTGTTGAGGAAGTCAGCCTGAATAGTCGCGACCTGCACGGCGATAGTTTTACCTTTGAATTTTGCTTTCAGCGCATCGATGGCCTTCGTCATGCCCGCCTCGTCACCCGCCTGAACGACTTCACCGTTACCCGGCAAGGTATCTACAGCGCTGCCTTTCAGGGTCACAAAACCAGACACGCTCACGGTGTACTGATGGGTGAAATCCACCACTTCTTCACGCTTAGGTGTCACGGTAACCGCATCAATGACAGCATCATATTTGCCATCGACCAGGCCTGGGATCATGCCAGACCATTTCTGCGCCACGATTTCATATTTGAAGCCCGCACGCTTAGCCAGTTCCGCCACCATATCGGGCTCATAGCCAACAATTTTGCCGCTCGGCGTAGACTGGTTGAACGGAGGATAAGCCGCTTCAGTCGCGAATTTCAGCGTGCCAAAATCTTTTGCCTGCACCAATGCAGAAGCAGCCAGCAACAACAGGCCAGCGGAAGCGGTAAACAGCCCTTTACGCATCATCATAAAACCTCAGAGTTCATTATTTTAGGAGAGTAAATCGATGGCTAAACGGGCTAATGCCTGAGTGCCTGCATGAATGCTGCGTTCATCGGGTTGGTAATCCGAATTATGCAGATGGTCGTCGCGTCCTGGCGCACCGGATCCAATGTGGATCTGGCAACCCGGCGCTCGCTCAGTAAACAGGGAGAAGTCCTCCGCGCCAAAACTGGCACTCGGTTTCGCCACAATCGGCTTACCAAACTGATGCGACAAAATCGGTTCGAGCGCATCAATCAGCGCATCATCATTCATTAACGGGGGCACGCCGCGCTGATAGTTGACATCAATGCGTGTATTCAGCGACAGCGCCACACCGGCACAGATACGTTTAAATGCGTGCTCAATATGCGTGCGTGACTCAGGTGACTTCGCCCGCACGGTGCCCTGAATCAGGCAGCTATCGGAAATGATGTTGTGCGTCGAGCCACCGTGAATATGGCCGATGGTCAATACGGCGGAATGTGCCGGATCGAGTTCACGTGAAATGATGGTTTGCAGTTGGCTGATGAGGTTCGCCGCCGCAATAATCGGATCGGTTCCCATGTGCGGGCGCGCAGCATGAGTGGATTTGCCGTGGACGACGACATCGAATTCGTCGCTGGAAGCCGTGCTGGCGCCGCGCGTCAAGGCAATTTCACCTGCCGCCAGCTCAGGCTTGTTATGCAGGGTGATCGCCACATCTACACCCTCTGCCACGCCATCAGCAATCATCGCCTCGGCGCCACTCTCTGGCGTCTCTTCTGCTGGCTGGAAGATCAGCCGCGCGGTGCCTTTTAACTGGCCGCGATATTGCGCAACAATCGCCGCCACACCCAGCAGCGTCGCCGTGTGGATGTCGTGGCCGCAGGCATGCATCTTACCGGGATAGGTGCTGCTAAAAGGTAATCCGGTTTGTTCCTGTATCGGCAGCGCGTCCATATCGGCGCGGATCAGGAGGGTATTGCCCGGCTGTTCGCCCACAATGTCCACGACCACGCCGGTTTTGCCGACGCCTGTTTGTGGCGAAAGACCAAGGCGCAGCAATTCCTGCTCGACGATATGAGCGGTACGAATCGTGTCGAACCCCAGTTCGGGATGCGCGTGAATATCACGGCGGATGGCAATGAGGTGCGCTTCCATGCTTTCGCTTTTGGCGCTGATGTCCCTGGCTAAAACATCTTTAAGGTCTGTCATGATGGCATTGATCTTTTCAGGCTGACGCCTGGCCTTTATGGCATTTTTATGATGGTTGACCTCGTATTTATTCACAGCCATAGCAGGATTGCAACGCGCATTGCTAATGGTTACTTGCTGAAATATCGTGATATTTTGCTAATCCACTGCGTTTGCAGGATAAAAGCCCGGGTTCGCATCTTCAGTCAGTTATAACATTCATAATCCACATAAGATCATCAGATTTACTGATTTTGTGATTGAACAAAAACGGAGCAATTTTCGGCCCTTTACCGCTAATTTATCTGTTCAAGCAACCACGCACGCACGGCATTTACGCTCGTGTGTTCACGTGGACGATGGGGAGAGACCAGATACCAGCCCGCATCAACGTTCATTTGCTGAGGAAAGGCGGGCACCAGACGACCGTGTGCGAGATCGTTTTCGACAAAGTGCGGACTGGTAAGCGCAATGCCTTGCCCGCTGATCGCTGCCTCTAAGGCCAGCGCAGTCTGGTTAAAACGCAAATGATGCTGATGATGTAGCGTGTTGTGCGGGAAAAGATTAGAGAGAAACACTGGCCACAAATGGTGCCCGTCATGCAGTAAAACATAGCGCTCAAAGCTATCCCGATCCTGCGGGTCGCCCAACCCAGCCAATAAATCCGGACTCACCACTGCCAATACACTTTGACGAAACAGCAGCGTGGCATCCAGCCCTGCCCCAAACGGAGGGCGGCCATAACGCACCGCCAGATCAACCCCTTCATGATGAAACTGCACCAATCTTTCTGAGGCCAGTACGCGAAGGTCAATATCCGGCCACGCGGCGGTAAAGGCCGGTAAGCGAGGTAGCATCCAGCGGCTGGCAAAAGTCGGCGTGACACTCAAGGTCAAGCGGTCCGGTTCGGGTCGCAAAGCACGAGTGGCCTCATCGATCAACTCAAACGCCTGACGGACACTCACCGCATAACCTGCACCCGCTGCGGTTAACGCCAAAGTCCGCGGCAGCCGTTCGAACAATTTCAGCCCCAGACTGCTCTCCAGTCCACGAATTTGCTGTGCCACCGCGCCCTGAGTGACACCAAGCTCTTCAGCAGCGAGGCGAAAATTGAGATGACGCGTCACCGCTTCGAATACTTTCAATGCATTAAGCGGCGGTAGCGTGGGGAACCCCTGACTCATCCTGTAGTTTTCCTATCGTCAATTGCGAATCAGACTGACTCTCTGCAGCCGAATTTAGCCCCTATACTGCAATAAATCGACTTCTAATCTAATAAGGATACGAATTATGACAGTAGAAAAAGTCGCAGTCATTGTGGCTGGCGGCAGCGGCATGGGTGCCGCAGCAGCAGAAAAACTGGCGGCGGAAGGCTATAACGTTGCGATCCTTTCCTCCTCTGGCAAAGGGGAAACGCTGGCTGACCGTTTAGGCGGATTAGGTATCACCGGATCCAATCAGTCAGTGGATGACTTACAAAAACTGGTTGAGGCGACAATGGCGCGTTGGGGCCGCATTGATGTGCTGGTCAATAGCGCCGGACATGGGCCGCGTGCGCCGATACTGGAACTGAGTGATGATGACTGGCAGCGCGGCATGGAGACTTATTTCCTGAACGTGGTGCGCGCAGCACGTCTGGTGACGCCTATCATGCAGAAACAGGGCGGCGGCAGCATTATCAATATCTCTTCGGCCTGGACGTTCGAACCCACCGACATGTTCCCGACTTCAGCGGTTTTCCGCGCCGGACTCGCCTCATTCACCAAAATTTTCGCTGATGCTTACGCAGCGGATAACATTCGCATCAACAACGTGTTACCGGGCTGGATCGACAGTCTGCCGAAAAGTGATGAGCGTCGTGAGAGTGTGCCACTAAAACGCTATGGCACTGCAGAAGAAGTCGCCGCCACCATCGCGTTTCTCGCCTCACCCGGTGCGGCTTACATCACTGCTCAGAATATCCGGGTTGATGGGGGGGTCACCCACAGCGTATAAAATCGACGCCTCCAGCCACGTAAAGTCCCATTTTGCGCGGCTGGGGCACCTCTCTCGCTTCTCCCCTCGCATAAACAAGACTGGTCTCGTCGATCGCTGCTTAAGAAATAGTCAGAATGTTCCTATCCGCTGCAAGATATTTCTGAACGCAGCCACGCAATATCCGATTAAACATTTTGACCCGAGGTGACTATGCAAACGATTTTACGTGCGCGAATTCATGCGCTTTTCAATCCTGAACGCCATCAGATCTGGCAATGGATGCTGACAGGCTGTGCCCTGTTTTGGATTGTGGCGGTCATCGCCGTCATGGGAATTCGCTGAATCAGTGCGCCTGCAGTCGCCCGGTTAATTGCGCAGGTGGCAACAGCTCAAATGCTCTTTTCATCACTCTGGCTTCCTCCGCCGGACTGCGGCCAAACATCCGTTTGAATTCGCGATTAAACTGGGAGTCGCTTTCATAACCCACACGCGCTGCGGCACCGGCTGCGGTGAGATTATCGCGAATCATCATTAATCGTGCCTGATGCAAACGCAGCGATTTAAGATATTGAATCGGAGACGTCTGCGTCACTGTTTTGAAATGCAGATGGAAACGGGGCACGCTCATCCCCGCTTCGTTCGCCAGATGCGGTACATCCAGTGGCTGTTGCCAGTCGGCATGGATGCGCTGCAGTGCACGGGCAATACGACCAAAATGGCCTTGATAGGTTAACGCCGCACGCACTGCCCCGCCCTGCTCACCCATCAAAATACGGAAACAGATCTCCTCTACGCGCGCCGGTCCCAGCACTTTAGCCTCCAGTGGATCGCTGAGTGCTTCCAGTAATCGCAACGTACTTTCGGCCAGCACCTCATTAATCGGCGTGGAGATGATCCCTGCCGGCGGTACTGTGACCGCTGTTTCAACTTCGGCAAGTTGCGCGACCAAACGCGCGACCATCGTAGCATCCAGACGAATCGCTATCCCCAGCAGCGGCTCTTCAGAGGTCGCTTCGGTCTCGGCGGAAAAGGGCAACGGCACTGACAGCACCAGATAATGCTGCGCATCGTAGCGATACATTTTATCGGCGAGAAAGGCGCGTTTTGATCCCTGGCAAATAATGATAATGCTCGGCTCATAAAGTACCGGCGTACGCGCCCACTGCTGATCAGCACGCATAAAGCGCACATTCTCCAGTAAGGATTCGGTATAGCCTTCCTGGCACGCCAGTTGGCGCAACAGATGGCAGGTTTGCTGTTTTACCGTGTTCGACATAGATAGCGTTCCAGGGAGAGGTTCAGGCAAAGCATAGCCATTTCGTTCTGTCATGCACAATGGCGGCGAGAGAATCAGGCAAACATTCGCAACAATTCGGTCTGTTATGTCTGACTGACTTTTTCAACAATGACCTCGTCAACTACACGAGGAACCTATCATGAACTTCAACGAAAAAGTTATCCTGTTAACCGGTGCCAGCAGCGGGATTGGTGAAGGCATCGCCCGTCATCTTGCGCATCAAGGGCATAAACTGGTGCTCGGCGCACGCCGTAGCGATCGTCTGTCCACCCTGTGTGATGCCTTGCTCCGCGAAGGTGCCAGCGTCGACTTTCTCGCAACCGATGTGACGCAACGAGGTGATACCCAAAAGTTGGCTGATTTCGCTCTGGAAAAATACGGGCGCATTGATGTGATGATCAACAACGCTGGCGTCATGCCGCTTTCGCCTATGAGTTCAATGAAAGTTGAAGAGTGGGATTTGATGCTGGACGTCAACGTTCGCGGCGTGTTGTACGGTATCGCTGCGGTACTGCCCACCATGCAGGCACAGCGTATGGGGCACATTATTAATATCGCTTCCGTGGGTGCGCTGACGGTTTCCCCCACCGCCGCTGTTTACTGCGCAACCAAATATGCGGTTCGCGCCATTTCCGATGGTCTGCGCCAGGAATCGCGTGAGCTGCGCGTCACGGTAATCAACCCCGGAGTGGTGGAATCTGAATTGGCGGACAGCATCAGCGATAGCGTGGCGCGCGAGGCGATGAAAAGCTATCGACAGATTGCACTCAAGCCTGATGCTATCGCCAGGGCGGTAAGCTGGGCCATCGATCAGCCTGGCGAAGTAGACGTTAACGAAATCACCGTGCGCCCTACTGCCAGTGGACATTGAGGGGAAATATCCCTGGCGATTTCAGGCTGAAATTCGCAGAAATCGCTGCGAATTAACTCCGCAGCGATAATCAATTTCACCTTGATAATCGGCGTTTACAATGGGTGAATGAGCCACTCGTTAGCGCTTAAGTTTCGCAGCCGCCGCTTCTGTCGCTATCCGGCGGCGAGCAAGAAAGTCGTGCATTTGATTTTGCGCCTGCGTCAGTCGTTGCGGCGAGGCGCTGCGTGGTGAACCTGCATGAAACGGTGGCGCGGGATCGTATTCCATCTGCAGTTGAATGTTCTCCGCCACGTCGCGCCCAAACAGTTCCTCAGCCACGGTGAGTGCAAAATCGATCCCTGACGTCACTCCCGCACCGGTTATCCGATTACGATCGCGCACCACGCGTTCAGCCACGGGCGTTGCGCCCAACAGGCTGAGCTGATCCAGCGATCCCCAATGCGAAGTGGCACGATATCCCTGTAACAAACCGGCGGCCCCCAGCACCAGTGAACCGGTACAAACCGAGGTCACCCATTGCGCCTGTTGTGCCTTCTGCCGCACAAAATCCAGCGTCTCTTCATCCTCCATCAGCGCAATTTGTCCCGGACCGCCAGGAATGCAGATCAGATCGAGCGGCGGACACTCGGAAAACGTTGTCGTCGGCAGGATGGCTAAACCACGGTCGGACATCACCGGTTGCCGGTCTTTCCAGATAAGAAAGTTACTCACGCCGGGCATGCGGGCAAAGACTTCCCACGGACCGGTGAGATCGAGTTGGGTGAGATCGGGGAACAGCAGCAGACCAATATTGAACGGCGAAGAGACGGCCATGATAGGCTCCGATTAGGGGTCAGAGCGTTATCATGGCCTTGATACGAAAAGGAATGCAACCGGTTAGTTCATCAGCGGTTTTGCCACCGGCGCTTTCACGCCATCAGCCAGCGCGAACAACGCTTCGACACGGGCTTTCTCCTTGTCGTCAACCGGGATCAGCACACCACACACCACAAACACTGCCACGTTACCCGCCAGACCAACAATGCCGCTGGTGAGCGAGCCGAGCGCCGGGATGTCATCCGGGAAGAACACGGTGAGCACGATAGCGATGATAATCCCGGTCATCATGCCCATCAGCGCGCCTTGTTTGTTTCCAAAACGGCTAAAGATGCCAAAGAACAGCGGCACAGCCAGCTGAATGATCCCCTGATAAGAGATCTGTGCCAGCAGCTGTAAACGGGAATAGTTGAAGGTGAAGTATGCCAGCAGCGCCGCAGCCACGATAAACACCACCATGCCCGACTTCGCCAGCACCGTTAGTTGACGATCGCTACGCGGTTTATTCCAGGTCGCCAGATCGTTGGCGAACTGGGTACCGCACACCTGCACGCAACCATCAACATGACCAATACTGGCAGCAAGAACAATCACCAGCGCCAGTGCCAGCAACCACGGACCGCCTTGATCAAACAGCGCAGTGAAGAAGCCATTTTGTGGATTCGCCTGTACGTTAGGATCCTGGCTGACTGCCGTGGCAAACAGCATCAGAATGGCATAGAAACCGCCCACCAGCAGAATCGTCAGCAGGGTGCCTTTCTTCACAGCACGGATGCCGCTGGCGGTATAAATACGCTGGAAGCTCATTGGCCAGCACATTGACCCAATCACGCCAGTGAAGATCAGGCTGAACATATACCATGGACCATAGTGCGAACCTTCCGCGCCCGGAATCTGTAGCATTGCGGGCGGCAATGTCGCCAGTTGGCCGAAACCATGATCGCCACCAAACAGCAGCACCACGCACACCAGCGCGCCCAAACCATAGGCGATGATGCCCTGATACATATCCGTCATGATCAACCCACGCATGCCCATGCTGACGGTCCAGTACTGACGCACCAAAATCAACAATACGCCAGCGATCAGGCAGGTGGTGACACCCCAACGACCAAAGCTGGCAAATTCCACCAACAACGCCAACGCCTGAATGCCCATCACCACCCACGGAAATACACAGATGATGCCGATAATTGACGCCACACGCTTTACCGCCGGGCTATTAAAACGCATGCCGAGCAGATCGGGTTGCGTGGTCAGGTTAAAGTGCTGGCCCCATTTCCACGCGCGGCGCGCCATCAGATACATGGCCGTCACGCCGAGCGTCGAGTACACCGCACCGTAGAAGCCGATGACCCCGCTCACCGACAGTGAGAAGAAAGCGGTGAAGGTCGCCCCCGGCCACCACGAGTTGGTATAACTCATGGCGATATACCACGGCCCATAAGAACGGCCACCGACGGCGTAATCGGAAAAGGAGGTGCTTTTACGATTGGTGGCGTACAGCACGGCAATCATGATTGCCAAAAACAGGCCAATCATGCCAAAGGTAATTAAATAATGGGGTTCTGCTGCGTTGATTTTCATGCGACTTCCTCATCATCCGGAATTTCGCCAAACGCGCATTCCGCCAGATACATAACCCATAATCCCACACCGAGGAATACCGCAATCGCGAGCCAATAAACGATCGGCAGAGGTATTCCCAGCAATAATGCACTACTCCCGCTAACGCTTAAATAAAGCGGTGGACAAAGTGCCAGCAGCAATAATGCCAACAGGTATAGGGCGAATATTTTATTTTTAATACTTATGCGGGCGCGTAATTGCTGCGCCATGACCATCGAACTCATAATAACCTCCTCAATATTACTTGACGGTGTGCGCACTCCTTTACCTGCTGAATATCAGCATTTCCCCTTTGGTGTAACCTCAACGATAAAAAGCAAAAGCGCTGCCCGAAGGTACAACGGACCGATAATGTTATAACCTGACGAACAAGGAGTTAAGGACTCTGGGTTGAACTTACAATGCGCGCAGCCAGTTTTCCCAATCGGGATGATTTAGCACGCTGCGCGCCCGTAAATGTTTCCAGGCACCATATTTCGAAAAATCAAAATCGATATCAGCCACATGATGTTGAATAATGGCCCAGGTTGACCATTTCATATCGGCCAGGTATTTATGGACTTGCACGCGCGCAAATAATGCGGCATCCACTTTGCCGAAATAGTCCTCCAGTAATTCCTGTTCAATTTTCGGAGTGAAAAACATTTCACCAAACCATAGCGCTAACTCATAACAGCGATCATTATTTGATGCATATTCAAAATCAACCAAGCGAATATCATTCTGCGCGTTAAGCATAAAATTACCGGCCAAAGTGTCATTCATGCATGGCACCAAATCTATTCCCGCTGCTTCTAACGCCTGCTGCGCGCGCTGTGCCTGTTTGTGCAACCAGGCGGCATCGGCAGAGAACGCGACATTGAGTGCACTGACCTGCTCAATGTGTTCGTTTAGCATGTCGAATACGGTTTTGTTCTGCTTGAGCAACGGCTGGTCGTTGAAGCTTTTCAAGCCCTGCAACGCACGATGGCGAATCGCAGATTGCTGAAAATCGAGATTAGACGATGCGCGCCAGCCATCAATGAACTCAAACACTTCCACACCCAGATCGCGCAGATACGCCACCACCGGCACGCCGTAGCCGGTTTGCGCGGCTTTCAGGCTCGCTTCATGTGCGGTGTCACGATTGATAAAGCGTTCGGTGCCTTCGCCGGGAATTTTGACGAAATAAGCACAAGGCGCGCCTTCTACTGCGACATGCCAGTTGGCGTTAGAAATACCGCCGCTCACTGGACGATACTGCACCGCCCTGCCCTGCCATTCCGGCATCGCCGTGATGGCTTGTTCGACCCGCTGTTCCTGCCAGCTTTGTGCTTCACCCAGAGATTTGCTCATTTTGCCTGCTCCGCAGTCAGGTTTAACCAACGTTCAAAACGGGGATCGCTCAGGCTTTGACGGCAACGTAACAGCATCCACTGACCAAGCTTGGCAAACTCCAGACCGCGCGAGCTGGTGGCGCCGTTCAGCATGCCCCATAGCGTCCAGTGATAGTCATCAACCAGCGCATACAAGCGGCAACGCGCCACATCGGCCTCGCTGCAGTCCCCGCGCCACGCCCGAATAGCATCACGCCAGCGGTCGTCGGTAGGCAATTGTTCGTGGATGAGCGTGGCGATATCGTGCCAGGCATCGCCCCGTGCAGCGTAGTCAAAGTCCAGTAAGCGCCATTCACCCTGAGCGTTGACCATCCAGTTGCTGGCAATGTTATCGCCGTGGATCAACACGGGTGTAAACGATGCGGCGCTGAGGGCCTCCCACGCCAGATCGACACATTCCCCCATCCACTGCAGCTCCTCTGGCAATTGCACACCATGCGTTTCCACTTGCAGACGTAGCTGCAACATATCCTGTTGGCGACTGTGTGAGGGCAGTGGCAAACCAGAGTGGTGTAGTTTATCCAGCGTGCACGTCAGGCTGGCAAAGTGATGCGGATCGCGTAACGCATCCAGTCGCGCCCAGCGGAAACCGTCATCCAGCGCCGCAAAGATCAGTACGCCAGTGTGCGGATCGGCGTGGCACAGCGCGGGCGCGATGCCCAACTCGCCCGCCTGACGGCTGATTTCGGCACTGCGCTGGAAATCGATCAAGGCTTTCTGATCATCGAACAGCACCTTGGCGTAATAACCCTGGCCCGCCGACTGCAAGCGAAATCCGGCCCATTCCGTCGCCAGCCGATGCGGCGACGCCACGCCAGCGGTACCGGGCTGAATATCAAAGGATTGCGTTGGCTGCCAATCCGCCAGCGCTTGCTGCAAACGTATCAACATAGGGCACCCTCCCCGTTCAGGCATAGCTCACTCAGCAGCGCCATCAGCAGATCGAGACCGCGATGCAGGTCGGCGACGGCGGTGAATTCACGTTCATTGTGCGAGAGACCGCCCACGCTAGGCACAAACAGCAATGCAGTTGGGCAGTGATAGCTCATGCTTATCGCATCGTGACCGGCCACCGAACGCATCGGCATCGCCTTCAACCCAAGGTTTTCCGCCTGTGCTAAGGCCAGTTCACTGAGTGCCGAATGTAACTGCTGCCGTGGACGATACTGCGATCTGTCGAGACTGACATCCGTTGCGGTTAACTGCGCAATCGATTGCATTTGCTGGCTGAAGCTGTCGCGCAATTGGCTCAACAGTGCTTCATCAGCAGAACGAAACTCTATAAATAAGGTGGCCTCAGAAGTCACGACATTCGGCGAATTAGGCGCAGTTTCCAGGCGACCCACTGAGCTGTGCAGCGCGTCGCCACAACGTTCGGCCTCGGCACGCACCGCCACAATGGTGTGCGCGGCCGCCAACAGCGCGTCCCGCCGACGCTCCATTAAGGCGGGGCCAGTATGGTTTTGCTCGCCGCGAAACGTCACCTGCCACTTCAGCGCCGCCCAGGTTTCTGTCACCACACCAATCTGCTTCTGCTGCAACTCAAGATGTGGACCTTGCTCAACATGCAGTTCGCAATAGGCCGCCACCGGCAGATCCGCTAACGCCGTTCCGCAATAGCCAATACTTTGTAACGCTGTTTCCAGCGAGATGCCTTCGCCATCACGGCATGCGAGCGCCTGCTCCAGCGAGAGTGCGCCGGTGAACACCGAACTACCGGTCAGACTGGGTTGAAAGCGCGCCCCTTCCTCATTGGTCCAGTTCACCACCGCCAGATTACGCTGCGCGGTGTGCGCCTGGTCGCGCAGCTGGCGAGCCAAGGTTGCAATGGTCACCGCTGCACCGGTGACGCCGTAGGCGCCATCGAAGCGTCCTCCCTGCGGTTGGCTATCCAGATGCGAACCGCACAGCACCCACGGCGCGCCTTCACAAAGCGTCATCAAGCCAAAGATATTGCCAATTTCATCCACGTGAACGTGAAAACCCTGTTGCGTCAGCCAGGTACAAAAGGCATCGCGCATTTGCTTATCCGCAGCGGACGCCGTCAGGCGATGTAAGCCGCCTGCGGGTGTCGCACCGATGCTGCTGCTGAGGGCGAACAGCGCATCAAACGCCTGATAATCTTGCGGTGTCATCCGCGGCATTGCCGGGATGGAGGATGTTGACATGGGCACTCTCCAGACTCGCTACAAAAGCTGCCGCAGGTCGCGCATTGGTCACTAAGATGTCGACCGCGCTAAACGACAGCGTGTTCACAAAGGTTCGCAGTCCAAATTTGCCTTCATCTGCCAGAATCACACTCTGGCGACAGTGCGTGCTCAGCACGCGCCTTAATAACGCCTCAGGCTCTTCGTAATCCATAAAACCGTTGTCCCGATCCACTGCACCTATGCCCATAAAGGCAATGTCGTAGTGGAATTGACGTGCGAACTCCAGCGTATGGGGGCCAATGAGTGCGTTATCATTTCGCCGAACGCGCCCTGGTGTTAGCGTGACAGCGTTGTCGCTTTGCTGCGTCAGCAGCGCGGCGATATCCATTGAGTTAGTGACGACCTTCAAACGTGAGAAGCGGGTCAGCTGCTGCGCCAGTGCCAGCGTTGAGGTGCCGGTATCCAGAAACAGCGCCATCCCCTCTTCCACCAATTCGCTTGCCAGCTGACCGATTCGCGCTTTAGCACGTGGCTTGATACGGCTGCGGATCTGTAACGGCTGCTCTTCGCTGGGCACCGGTAAAATGGCACCGCCGTGCACGCGCCGTAATACGCTTTGCTCTTCCAGATATTTAAGATCGCGTCGAATCGTCTCTTCTGATACCACGAATTTCTGCGCCAGCTCCGTCACGCGTACCCGCTTTTCGTGGTGTAAAATCCGTTTTATTTCATCCAGTCGTGGCTGATTAATCATGCTTACCTTCTGTTTTGATCGACCAAAACCGCAGTATACCTTTAGGGCGGTCTCAAGGCCGCGCCCTACAGAGAAGGTTGATGTTGATCCCACGGCATCAGCGCTTCGAGCGCCGCGCAGAACTGCAAAACGTCGCCTTCCGCATAACGTCGGCCAATCACCTGCAAACCCACCGGCAACCCCTGCGGGGTAAAACCACAGGGAATCGTCGCCGCCGGATTACCACTCAAATTGAATGGCCAGGTGAAAGGTGTCCAGCGCGCCCACTCTACTCCGCTATCGCCCGGCGACTGATTTTCCGGCACATGGCGATCGGCCGCGAACGGCAGAACCGGCAGCGTAGGCGTGATCAGTAGATCCACGCTGTCAAACAAG
Source organism: Pantoea sp. BL1 (assembly GCF_000963985.1). Classification (NCBI taxonomy): domain Bacteria; kingdom Pseudomonadati; phylum Pseudomonadota; class Gammaproteobacteria; order Enterobacterales; family Erwiniaceae; genus Pantoea; species Pantoea sp. BL1. The sequence goes on from NZ_JZRH01000005.1 coordinate 28,293, forward strand.
GCGTGTACCTGTCCGGCAAAGGCCGCACGCTGTTTTTGTGCCGCCAGGTAGTCGGCCAGATTCAGGCTTTGCGCGCGTTCAATCAGCGCGGCAAAGCCCGGATCGAGCTGGTCAAGCTGCTGCTGCAGTGCGGCGCCATAAGCCACACCGCGCCCGCCGCTCCATAAGGTGTCAAACGCATCGAACGGTGATGACCAGTCCAGCGGGCGTGCCATTAGCGTCACTGGCAAAGAATGAGCAATCTGCTCTACCGCCTGTTCAACGCAACGCGCAATCTGCTCGTCGACCGGGGTGTTGAACAGCGTTGGACTGTAATGCACACGCAGTGAAGGCAGCGGCTGGTCGCAGCGTGCCAGCCAGGATTCACTTTTGGCTGGCAGCGCCTGGTGGTCGCGCGCATCCGGTCCCGAAAGCAGATCAAACAGCAGCGCGCTATCACGAACGGTGCGCGTCATCGGTCCGGCATGGCTGAGCATTTCAGTCGCAGACCACGGCCAGGTCGGGATGCGTCCCAGCGAGGCTTTAAGGGCGAAAATGCCGCAATATGCACCGGGAATACGCACCGAGCCACCACCGTCAGAGCCCAGCGCCGCAGGCACCATGCGCGCCGCAACACTGATTGCCGATCCCGAACTGGATCCACCACTGGTTAGCGCCGGGTTCCACGGATTGCGCCCATGGCCAAATACCCGTGAATAGCTTGATCCGGTCCAGCCAAACTCGGTGGTTGCGGTTTTACCGACAATGATTGCTCCCGCCGCCTTCAGTCGCTCAATAATGGGGGCGTCACTTTCTGGCACGTTATCCAGTGAGGTCAGTGATCCTTTGGTCGTGCGCAAGCCTGCCGTTGAGAACAAATCTTTCACGCCGAACGGCACACCGTGCAGTGGGCCACGAATCTTGCCTGACTGACGTTCGCGGTCGCAGCTTATAGCCTCTTCCAACGCCTGCTCATCGTAAACATCGCCAAAGGCATTCAATGTGGGATTGTGGGTTTTGATTTGCTTAAGGCAATTTCCCACCAGCGTTTCGCTGCTCACCTCGCCGCAACGTATCTGTTGCGCCGCATTAATGACATCAGGCATTGAATGAGATAAAGCCGGGTCTTTCGCCATTGTTACACCCTGTGTTTCTGGCATCACTATGAAGCGATAGTGGCAACTGTTGGCGAATGAAGCAAGACCGGGTTATGTGGTTAATGTGGGATATGTTGTATTTAATCTGCCGTTATTATAGGAAAAGATGATGATGGAAAAAGCAGCAAGATGACGAATCCATGGCAATTCGGTGAAGGTTTTGCGTGACAACACGCGCAGCGACTCAGATGCTGGAAATTCGCTCGGGGAAATATGCGGAAAGGAAATCTCAACTCACTGCGCCGCTATCACCAGCGCAGTGATAATAAAGTCATCTGATAAAAAGATTACAACCAGCCCGCTTTTTTCAGTCGTGACCACATCACGCCACAAATCGCCAACGTGACAACCAGCACCGCAGGGTAGCCGAAGTGGGTTTTTAGTTCGGGCATATCAGAGAAGTTCATGCCGTACATACTGAAGACAATGGTCGGGACGATCAGCACCGCACCCCAGCCAGCCAGCTTCTTATTCACCTCACTCTGCTGAACCGACACCAGCGCCAGATTAACCTGCATCGCACTGGTCAGCATTTCGCGCATGTCTTCGGCATCGATCATCACATGGTGAGCATGATCCTGGACGTCACGCAGGTAGGCGCGCAAATTCTTCGGGATAATGTCTTCGTGAAAACGCGCCAGCTGGGCGCAGATTTCAGTCACCGGCATCGCGGCATTACGCAGCGCCAGCAGTTCGCGCCGCAGATGATAGACATCTTCGAGGGTTTTACTGTCAAAGCGCGTGGTAAACATGCCCTCTTCCAGCGTACCAATGCGTTCGCTGAGTGATTCGGTGATTTTGCTGTAGTGGTCGACGATAAAGTCGAGGATGCAGTAAAACGCGTAACCCGGTCCCTGGCACAACATGGTGTGGTTTTTTTCTGCTCTGGCGCGAATCGCCGCATAGCCTTCTGATGATCCGTGACGCACGGTGATCAGGAAGTTTTTACCGAGGAAAAAGTGGGTTTCACCAAAGCTGATACGCTGCTGATCATCAAGATGTGCCGTTTTCACCACGATAAAAACCGATTCACCATACTGCTCAATCTTCGGGCGCTGATGGGCTACCAGCGCATCCTCAATGGCTAACTCATGTAAGCCGAACTCTTCCTGCAACGTCTGCATAAAAGCCGGTTCAGGCTGATTCAAACCCAGCCAGATAAACGCACTCTCGTCTTTGAGTACTTCGCTAATGTCGGCGACATCGACATGCTCTTCACGTTTTCCGTGGCGATAGGCCACGCAATTAATCACCATTTTGGCGCTGTCCATGTTGTTTTCACTTACTTAATCATAGTGTCAGTATCATTTCGACGCAGGGGAGATCGGCTTTGGCTAATGCGGAAGGATACAAGGCCTCACGCACGGTGCTAAAGCCATGCCGCAGATAAAAACCGCTGGCATTGGGGGTTGCGGCCAGGGTCAGTTGACGGAAACCGCGCTTGCGGGCTTCCGCGATAATCGCGATCATAATGGCGCTGGCATAGCCTTTGCCGTTGCACGCTGGCAGGGTAAATATCGCTTCTACGCTGCCGCTTTTGAGATCAAGAAAACCCGTGGCTGCGACACCCAGTTCAGGATCGTCAATCACGAAGAAGGGATTACCCTTGATCGCCTCAAAGTAACCTGACGGCAACGCATCAGGCGTCCATGCAGCAATCACTTCAGGCGGATAAACTGACTGGCAGCCATAGCGAATCGCGAGATTGCGGATGCGCCACAAGTCGGCTGCTTCATGTGGATGAGCTAAGCGCGGTGTCATGGATTTTTCTCTGTGCGATGATGACGGATATCCCACAGTAGCAAAACGCTTGCCGCGCGTGTGTTCTTTTTGGTTCAGGGCACGCCAAGATAACGCAGCAAGGCGGTCATTGTGGCCGCGCCAATTATCACCAAAATCAGCGGCGTACGACGCCAGGCGAGAAACACAGCAAATAACACGCCGGCTATCCGCGCGATACCCGCAAAATGGTTCCCTTCAAATAATGCCGTGGTGACGGCAACCGCCAGCAACAGCACCGTCGCAGCATCCGAGAGCATATTGCGCACGGAATCCGACATCTGCATACGACTTCCCAAACGGTAGCCCGCAAAGCGCATCACGTAAGTGCCAACGGCCAGCAGCGCGATACCGGCGATCACGAGATTATTGTGCATTTTTGCGCTCCCGCCAGCTAAGTAAACCCAGTAACGAGAACAATACCGGCATTCCCGCCGGAACAAACGGCGTGGCGAGCACTGACAATGCGGTGCCGAGCGTAGCCGGAATACGCGTGCGACGTTGGCGCAGGGCGGGAAAGATCAGTGCGATCAAAATAGCGGGAAAAACCGCATCGAGACCCATCGCTGAGACGTCGGGGATGAAGCGCCCGATAAACGCGCCGCACACCACGCTGAGTGGCCAGATTGCAAAAATGCCCAAACCACATACCCAATATGCGGCACGTCGCTGAGAGTGCGTCTTTTGCGAAATGCCAAACACCACGCTTTCATCATTCATGATATGGCAACCCAGCAAACTGCGTCCGCCCTGCCCGACCAGATCTTTCACCGCAATACCAAACGGTAAGTGACGCGCATTGACCAGCAAACCTGCCGCCGCTGCCGTAAGCGGGCTCCCACCCCCAGCTACAATACCGATAAAGAGAAATTCAGATGCGCCTGCCAACACCATCGTGGAGAGCGCGATCGGCACCCACAGCGGAAAACCATCTGCCGCTGCCAGCGAACCGTAAGAGAGTCCAACAATACCGTCGGCCAGACATACCAGAAAAATCGCTTTTAATATGCCGCGATCAAGCGGAACTGCACCCAGACGCATCACAATTTGATCTCATATCGAACAGGAAAGCCGTTATAATGAACGCACCCTGAGTGTTTTACAAGATGAACAAAACGTTCGATATAAAGAACAGGAGTAATTGTGACGCCGCCTATCGATCTTATCTCTGCTGGATTAGTGCGTGAACGTCAGCGTGCCGGACTCTCGTTAACCGAAGTCGCTCGTCGCGCCGGTATCGCGAAATCCACGCTATCCCAGTTGGAAGCGGGCAACGGCAATCCCAGCATTGAGACGCTATGGTCATTGTGCGTGGCGCTGAATATTCCTTTCGCCCGTTTGATGGAGCCGGAAGTGAAGCGTTTACAAGTGATCCGTCGCGGCGAGGGCATGATGGTGTCAGCTGAATTAGCGGATTATCAGGCAGCACTTCTGGCCAGCTGCCCGCCGGGTGGACGCCGCGATCTCTACCTGATCACCAGCCAGCCAGGCGCACCGCGCGCCTCGCATCCGCATCCACCGGGTTCCGTAGAGCACATTATCATTGCTCAGGGCCGCGCATTAGTCGGCCCGACTGATGCGCCCGTTGAGTTGCATCCCGGTGACTACATCTGCTATCCGGCCGATGAACCGCACATCTTCGAAGCGCTGGAAGCGAATACCATGGCGGTGCAGCTTTCCGAGCAAAACTAGCAACGGTCCCGTATACCCTCGCCCACTCGGGCGGGGAGCCGTTACCCATAATAATTTCCTCTGATAAAACCCGATGATCGCCACGCAGCGCAGTGGCATGCTGTGTTTTTCGCTAGCCGATTATCAGGAACATATGGATATTATTCCCGCCCGACCGCACCACGCCGCCGCCATTCAAAAAATCTATGCCTGGCATGTGTTACACGGCACCGCCACCTTTGAGACAGAGCCTCCCAGCGAAAGTGAAATGCTAAACCGTATCAAGGATGTCCAGCAGCGCGGTGGCTTCTGGCTGGTGGCGCAGGAGGATGAACAGGTGCTGGGTTACTGTTATCTGGCGCCTTATCGACCACGCTATGCCTATCGCTTTACGCTGGAGGATTCGATTTATCTCGACTGCGAGCAAACCGGACGTGGCGTAGGACGGGCGTTATTGCAAAAAGCGATTGCGCTGGCAGAAGCAGCTGGTTTTCGTCAGATCATCGCCATCGTCGGGGATAGCGCCAATCAGGGATCGCTGGGTTTACACCGGGCGCTCGGCTTTGAGCACACCGGTGTGATGAAATCGGTGGGCTTCAAACATGGCCGCTGGCTCGACACCGTCGTGATGCAGCGCTCACTGGGTGTCGGTGATAGCCAGCCGCCAGAGCGTTAAGCCGCCTGCATCGCGATCACGCGATCTGTCCCCTTCTCCAGCAGTTCGCGATCGTGACTCACCAGCAGCACGCCGCACTGCTGCTGACGCGCCATCTGGGTGATCAGCTGCAGGGTTTGCTGCTGTACCAGCGGATCGAGTCGCGATGTCGGCTCATCAGCGAACAGGAAAACCGGTTCAAGCAGCATGACGCGTAGCAGAGAAAAGCGCTGTAATTCGCCGCCCGAGAGCGAATCCGGGCAGCGCGTGAGCTATGAAGGATCTAAAGCCAATTGCTCCATTAGCCTGTCGCGTTTTGACCGTTCAATGCAATGACGGCGCAGCACATCCTCCAGGCTTTGTGACAGCGTGCGTGTGGGGGGAAACAGCGCCGAGGGATCCTGATAGATCTTCTGATACTTCAACGCACTCGCCGCAACATGACGTGTGATGCTGCCCTGTTGCGGTGTGAGTAACCCCAGCAATACGTCGCCAAAGCTGCTTTTCCCACTGCCGCTGGCACCATGTAAACCGACCATTTCCCCAGCATGCAGGACGAAATTCTCTGGCACGCCCAACGTATTTCCGCCGCGCTGCAGTTTTATACCCTGCGCACTCACCACGGGTTTGCTGCGGATCACCGTGGTTTGCCGTTGCGGCCAGGCAACGGGATCGGCGGCCAGCAATTCGCGGGTATAACCCTGCTGCGGGGTGTGCAGCACTAGCTGTGCTTGGCCTTGCTCGATCACTTTGCCTTTGTGCATGACGATGACATTTCCGCCCAGCTGACGTGCTAGCGCGATATCGTGAGTGATGGTCAGCAACGTCCCACCTTCCGCCACTTCACGACGCAGCAATGCAGAAACGTCATCGCGTCGGGAGGCATCCAACCCCTTGGTCGGTTCATCTGCTATCAGGATTTCTGCACCGCCTGCGCGCGCGGCGGCAAATGCCGCGCGCTGTGCCATGCCGCCGGATAATTGCCACGGGAATTTCTGTGCCGCAGCCTGTAACCCTAATTGTGTGAGGTCATCCTGCGCAGCTGCCACACTACGCGGCGCTGAATGTCCTCGGATATAGCGATAACCTTCCGCGACCTGCTGCTGAATTGCCATGGTGGGATCCAGCGCCAGCCAGGGTTCTTGTGGCAGGGAGGCCAGGGTGCTTCCCCATAAGCTGCGTAACGCATCGCGATCCTGCGGTAACTGATAACGTTGACCGTTAATAATTAAAGTTCCGCTAGCCTGCAAGGCCTTCGGCAAGATTCCCATCACCGCTTGCGCCAACAGGCTTTTTCCTGAGCCTGTCTCACCCAATAAGGTGAGCGGCTGGCCAGGTTGCAGCTGAAAATCGACGGGTTCCACCAGCGTGGCATCCGCCGTTGTTATCGTAATGCCGATGGCCTGTAATCCTTTCATACACGCTCCTTTTTCATCATCAGGTTGAGGCTAATCAGCAATAAAAACAGGGTGACGACAGGCTGCAGCAGCAACCACGGGGCTTCCCAGGCAAAGGGCAGCAGCTCGGTCATCATCAGGCCTAGCTCCGGTGTGGGTGGACGGACACCCACGCTGATAAATCCAAGCGCCGATACCGCCATAATGGCGCTGCTGAACGAGAACAGCGCAAGCGTGAGCAGCACCGGTGCGAGGGCTGGCCACAGATGACGACGAAAACAATAGATTGGGTTGAAACCCAGCATGCTGGCGGCCTGCATGCCCGGCGAATGCACAATAGGACGCAAGGTGGCACGCGTGACGCGGAAGAATTCCACCCAAAGCACCAATGAGATCCCTAACCACAACATCTGCGGCGAGTCAGGTGCAATTGCGGCGAGTAACAACACCAGCAGTAGCCCTGGCAGCGCCAGGCACATATCCCCCAGCATACTGACTACACGGTCGATCACACCGCCATAGAGCGCGCTGAGGACACCTGCCAGCACTCCGACCAGCATTGCACTGATCACGCACAGCGCTGCCAGGCCCAGTGACAGGCGCAACGCCGCACTCAGGCGCGGTAGCATGTCACGCCCCAGGTGATCGAAACCTAGTAAATTGGCCTGGCTGGGAGGCTGTAACATGTTGAGCAGTTCTTGTTGCAGAGGATCACCATGATGAAACAGAGGCAGCAAAAAGGCGTAGCTCAGCAGTAGAGCCAGCAACAACCCACCGACGTGGCGTGAAGTCAATTTCATGGGCGCGTCCCTCGCGGATCAAGCAGATGACAACCTGCATCTACCAGCATATTCAGCAGGACAAACAGCAGGCCGAGCGTCATCGCACTGGCCTGAATCACCGGCACATCGCGGGCAAAGATGGCATGAACTAATGCATGACCAATGCCCGGCCAGGCAAACAACGTTTCCACCACCACCACGCCTTCCACCAGCCAGACAAACTGCATGCCAAACCAGGTGAGTACCGGGGTGCCGAGGTTACGTAGACCGTGACGTTGCAGCAAGATGGCGGGTGTCAGACCTTTTTGCGCCCCCCACTGGTAATAGCCCGCATTCACCACCTGCCAGGTGGCTTCACGCACCACGCGTACGCCCACCGCGCTCAGCGACAAGGCCAGCGTCATCGCCGGTAACAGGAAATGCCGTAATTCACCGTGTCCCGCACTCGGCAGCCAGTCGAGTTGCAGCGCGAACAGCACAATCAGCAGCATACCCAGCGCAAAATGCGGCACCGACTTAAGCAGTGATGACAGCCAAAACAGCAGACGATCCAGTTTGCCATTGGCGTGGCAACCGGCCCAGATACCCAACGGCAGTGTGATAGCCAGCGCCAGCAGCAAGGATGCCCCGGCTAACGCCAGCGTCTGACTCAGTTGCCAGCGCAGTTCATCCATCACCGGTTCGCCGGAGACCAGTGAACGGCCAAAGTTAAATTGCAGCAGGTCCAACAACCAGTGCAGTAACGCACTGCCTTGCTCAGCAGCCCCGCTTAACTCCTGCTGTACGCGTGCGACAGCATCGGCATCAACCCGGTCATAGCCGTAGCGACCGCTGGCAATGCGCCACGCCATGTCACCGGGCAATGACCGCACCAGAAACCAGGTGAGTAAGCCCACTGAGAGCATCACAAAAAACGCCTGCATTAGACGCCAGCATAATTGTCTCATCCTCACGGCTCCCAACGCAGTTGGCGCAGGCCGAAATGACGCTCAAACGGATCGAGCGCGACGTTTTGCAACTGACTGTTGATCGCTGCAGATTGTTGATACCAGGCGATGGGAATCACCGGGAGATCCTGTTGCAGTGCCGTAGTGATGAGCGTTCGAGCTTGGGCACGCGCGGGCGCATCGGTGGATTGCGTCAGAGTATGCAGTGCGTCACTGAATCCTGTTGGATGCCAGTTCATCGCCCCCCAGTCACCACCTTTCTCGGCATAATCTTGCAGCAAGGTGCCGGTAGGATCGGGTGTCAGGGCGAAATTACGTGAGAACAGCGCCATTTGTAATTTCCCGCTGTGATGCTGGGCGGGAATTTCGCTGGCATTAGTTGAGTTGATCTTCACTTCAATACCGACTTTGCGCAGCTGTTGCTGGATAACCATTGCCATCAACGGCAGTTCCGGGCGATCCGGGAAGGTCAGCAGTGTCAGGCTGAAACGCTGGCCGTTGCGCGTTAGCACTCCGTCTGATCCTGATTGCCAGCCGGCTTTTTGCAGCAGGGTAACGGCCAAATCGGGCTGATAGGCCAATGGTTGCAGCGTCGCGTTATGCCATTCGCCCATGTTTGGCGGGAACAACTGGCTGGCAGCACCTGGATAACGCAACACCGCCATCGCCAACGCATTGCGATCAATGGCCATGCTAATCGCTTCGCGCACCGGCTGTTCCGCTAACAGGGGATCCCCCAGATTAAGCTTCAGCATGAGCGTGCGCGGCACTGGAATGGCGGGAAGCTGCAGCGTCGGCTTGCGTGCCAGACGCTGACGGCTGGCCGCATCAAGATTGAACACATAATCCGCATCACCGCTTTCTGCTAATAGCGCGCGGGTTTCTGCCCGGCCAGAAGAGAGATAACTGGCAGCGGCGATATGCGGTTTCTCTCCCCAGTACTCTTCAAAACGTTGCACCGCTAACGACTGCGGCGGTTGAAATGCCGTCAGCATAAACGGTCCAGAGCCGATGATGCGTGTGATGTTGCCCTGTGCATCCCAACTGGATAACGCCAAAATTTGGGAGCGGCTTTCCGCCAGAACGGAAAGCAACGGGGTGAAAGGCTCGCGCAGTGTGATGGTCACCACTTGCCCTGCCCCTCTGATCTCACTGATCGGTGTCTTGTCCAATAATCCCGCTTTACTGCGTGCCGTATTAAGTGATTTCACCACCGCTTCCGCATCGAGTCGCGAACCATCATGAAAATGCACGTTCTCGCGCAGCTGTAATTGCCAGCGCAAACCGTCTTCCGATACCTGCCAACTTTTAGCTAATGCTGGGATGGGCTCACCGCGTTCGTTCACTTCCACCAGCGTTTCCACCACATCCATACGCAGGAGAATGTCGCCAGAAAGCGCCGGATCGGCTCCTTTAATTTCAAACGGAGCGGCAATGCGCACCGTGTTTTCCTGATGCTGCGCCGCGAATGAGGCGCACGAAGCCAGGCCGAGCGCCGTGGCGATCAGCATTTTTTTCATTGATTTCATTATAGTTTCCGAAAAATACCGCTACAAAAAACCCAGAGAAATTACGTTATAACATAACAATACACATTTAAACACAGATCGCCTGCAGGGATAAACGGTTGCGGGGGTGTTTATGACAAATTGGCGCTGCATGCTCGGGCGTGACTGGGTTATGCTGAAACCGAATCTGAACCCTGTAGGAGAAACAGAAATGCCAGAGATCGTTGTTTATGCTGCGGAAGGCCGCACGGTTGAGCAGAAGAAGAAGTTGTTGAAAGCAGTCACTGCCGCAGTCGCAGACTCGTTTGAGATTGATGCCAATTCGGTGACGGTCTCAATCATCGAAACACCTAAGCATCACAAATCCAAAGGCGGCGTGCCGTTTGATGAGCGGTGATTGAAGATTTGATGCATAAAAGCCCGGATGGGCTTTTATGTTTTAAAGGATGAAAACCGCTGGGCCTTTATCCTCAATGGTGTTGAGGATACGTAAAGCCGCTTTATTGGGTTTACTTTCGTTACGTTCCCACTTTGAAACACTCTCAACTGACATGCCGGTGGTCATAGCTAAAGCAGCCTGCGACATCTTCCATCTTAAGCGTACCGCTTTAATCTCAATCCCAGACATATCGCGCACAGGAGGGATATTACGTGCTTCGATCGCCGCACTGATTTCAGCAACCGTCTCGTCCTGAACGACACCTAGTTTGTTGTAGCGCTGCGCCATTTCATGGAGTTTCTTCAAGCGATCAGTCATCACAAGTTACCTCGATCAATTCTTTTAGCTTAATCAATTCCCTGACCTTCTCATCTGACATCGCAATAAAATCCCGAGCGATACGGCAATAAACATCAATTTCATCATCTTCCAGTTCTTTGCCTTTCTTCTTTGACAACTGACTTTTCAAGTACATATCAAAGAAATAAATGTTGTTGCCATAATTGAAGAAAACAATACTACGCGCGCCGTCAGATGCCCCCACGCCGGGCAACCCAAGTCGTTTTTTGAACGTGTAACGTCCTAATGGGTCGCCATATAATCCCGCAAAAATCGACTTAGCAGCTTTACACAGAATTTTATCGTTGATGCGTGCATGACGTCTCTCTTCCTGAAATTCTGGCGTCAGGTAAATGCCCATTTACCCCTCCCTGCCTTAAAAAATCCGTAAGCAAGACTATAGTCTTCGTTACGGGTCAGGTCAAATTATAAGCGAAAGAATTGATTGAACCTATGTGCTAATAACCGCAATAACATGCGGTTAAAGTCTCTACGCGAACGGTCAAAATTCAGTATCATATCTTCCCTTGATTAACCCTATTGAGTGTCTCAGCCCGCTATGACTGAACAGAATCCGCTGTTTTCGCGGCTTACCACCACACTGGCTGAAGAGAGCCGCACGCCGTTGTACAAACGCTTTGCCACCGGCATCAAAGAAGCAGTGCGCGATGGTATTCTGCTGCATGAAGAGATCCTGCCCAGTGAACGAGATTTCAGCCAGTTGCTAGGCATCTCGCGCATTACGGTGCGTAAAGCAATGGATGAGCTGGAAAAAGAGGGAGTGGTATTCCGTTCACGTGGTTACGGTACACAGATTTGTAGCCAGTTTGAGTATTCGCTGAAAGAGCCCAAAGGTTTGTCACAGCAGGCCGTTTTACGCGGTAAAAAGCCGGATACGGTGTGGATTAATAAGAGCAAAATTCTTTGCAGCGCGGAGATCGGTGAAAAACTGGGATTAAGCAAAGATAGCGAGGTCTACTTGCTCAAGCGTATTCGTTATGTCGACCAGCAAGCGGTCTCCGTGGAAGAATCCTGGGTGCCGGCACGCTTTATTGCGGATGCCGATGATATTGGGATTTCTTTGTATGATTACTTTAACAAGAATCAGATTTTACCCGTTAAGTCGCAAAGTAGAGTGAGTGCCCGCATGCCTGATGAGGCGCTCCAGCAGCAGATTGCTCTGCCCGCCAATGTCCCTGTGCTGGTGATCAAACAGCTGGCACTTGACGCTCAAGGCAATCCGCTGGAGTACAGCATCAGCTACTGTCGCAGCGATATGTACGTCTTTATTGCTGAATGAGCCTTTGCTGCCAATATACCTGCAGCGTGGCGCGTTCCGGTGCGCAATCACCTCCACGTTGCGACACCACATAAGACGCGACAACATTGCCCAACGCCACGCTCTCGGCCAGCGACCAACCTGAAGCGAGCCCCGCTAAAAGTCCCCCCGCATGGCTGTCACCGGCGCCAATCGTGTCAACCACTTTCGTCGCCAGAGCAGGGATCCAGCCCTGAGAGTCCGCATCAACATAACCTGCGCCATCACTGTCCAAACGCACCACCAGCGGCGATCCAAAGCGTTGTTGCCATTGCTTCATTAAGTGGCGGGCATCGAAGGATTCATGTTGATTTAACCGCTCCTGCCAAAGTAATTCCGCTTCCTGTCTGTTCACTGTAATCAGTGGTTTTAGCGCCATCACGCGGGCAAATTGGCGCTCACCGATATCAGCCAAACGCGGACCGAAATCCACCAGCATATGATAGGTCTGAGCCTGCTGCTCAAGCCACTCAATCAGCACATCGCCGCTTTTACTGGTGAGTTGATAGCCAGAAAGGTAGATCCAACGGTGTGCGGCTTGTGGCAATGTGCCCAGCAGTTCGGCATCCCACAGATTTTCGACACCGCTAACAGACAGAAACGTGCGCTCGCCGTCTGGCTCCACCAGTGCCAGACACCAGCCATTATCTCCTTTGCTGGTTTCCATCACGCTGGTAATGCCATATTCCGTCAGCTTCTGCCGCACAATATTGGCCCAAATACCGTTACCCAGTGGCAGCGCATTGGTGGAAGGAATGCCCAGTCGATGCAACGCGATCGCCACATTCAACGCACATCCGCCCACATTAACGCCCTGCTGGTGGAGTTCAATGTCACTTCCCCGATGCGGTAATGAATACGCATCGGCAATCACATCAACCACAGCTGCACCAATGACGCAAACGGGCAAACGGCCTTCCAACCGATTCAGGTCATCTGGCGTCAGCATAAGCGGCCTCACGCAGCTGACGAAACTGCACAAAAGCGCTGCTGTAGCGCGTGAAATCAAGCGCGTTGGCAGCATCCAGCTCCGCTTTGAGCTGTGAATCAATCCCATCAATGCCATGCAGCGCACCGCAAATGGCGACAGCCATCGCGCCGATAGTATCGGTATCGCCCCCCAGATTGGCACACAGAATGGCGCAGCGATTCGGGTCAGTGTTAGCCAACTCAACCATTGCAATAGCCGCCGGGACCGATTCGATAGTGGCCGTCCCGGTGCCCACCAAATCATAAATTTGCTGCATCGTTGATTCCACACCTCTGCCCTGTGCCACAACGCTCAGCCCCAACTCAACACGCGCGGCCATGGAAGCGCTGAAGGTCGTGATGCGTTTTTCCTGCGCAGCGCGTGCAATCGCAGGCAGCTCATCGCGGATGGATGTCCAGCTTGCTCCGTCAATAGCACGTGAGACGGCCCAGGCAATCACCGTTGCCCCCGCGATAGCGACATCAGATTTGTGCGTAGGACTGGAAGCCAGTGCGACAGCGTCAATAAAAGCGTCCAGATCTTTGGCTGGCAAAAGACAACCGAGTGGCGAAACGCGCATTGCCGCACCATTGGTCATGCCGTTGTTATCCAGTTGCGTCACTGGCGTACCCATTTTCAGTGCATTCAGGGCTATCTTTGATGTGGGCCCTAACACGTTTTTGTTAAAGGCATCAAACTCCTCCGCCCAACGCAGGATATTGGCTCCAATAGTCTCGGCGTTTATATCGCCATCATGGGTGACTATCGCATTGGCCAGCGCCAGCGCCATCGACGTATCGTCAGTAAATGCTGCGCGGCCAAAATAGCAGGCCGCATTGTTTTCGGCAGGTCCCGGTAGAAAACCATCAATCCAACCAAAATGCTGCTTAACGCGACTGCGCGGCCACAATTCCGATGGCATACCCATCGCATCGCCCAGAGCCTGACCATAAAAAGCGCCTAAAATCCGTTTTTCCTGGAGTGTCATTGTCATCATTACATCTCTTATTTATGGCTATCAGCGGTGGCTGATTGCTCGAAAGCGGTTAATTCTTCACTGCGTTTTTTGCCATCGCGGAACAGCACGATGAAGGCGATAGTGATAATGATGATCATCACGCTGCCGAACATCCACATGCCCGCCCAGTTGAACGTCTGGCCATTGCGTGGCTGGTCGTAAGCGAACATCTCCTGCATCAAATATCCGCCGAGACGATAGCCCAGTAAGCTGCCAATACCCTGGCATGCGAGCGTGATCAGGCCCTGTGCCGCGTTGCGCATCGCGACCGGTGCTTTTTTGTCAACGTAGATATAAGCGGTGATGAAGTAGAAGTCATAGCTGACGCCGTGCAACAGGATGCCCATAAACAACAGGCCAATCGTCAGGGCATTTTGATCTCCGCCGAACACGAAGAATATGTAGCGCAACGCTGCGGTGGTTAAGCCAAGCAGCAACACCTTGCCGATACCAAAACGCTTGATAAAGAACGGCAATGCCAACAGGAAGAAGATTTCCGATACCTGTCCCAGCGTCATCCAACCGGTGGCGTGCGGCAGGCCCACTTCCGTCAGATAGCCTTCGGCAAAGATGTAGTAAAACGCCAGCGGCATACTGAACAGGAAGGAACAAACAAAGAACACCAGGAAACTGCGATCTTTCAGGAGATGCAGTGCATCCAGCCCCAGCGCCACACGCAGACTGAATTTCCCAGTGCTCTTCGGCTCAGTGGCTGGCAGCATCAGCGAAAAGATCCCCAGCAACAGTGAACTGGCAGCTGTGATTAGTAGCGGGACATTACTTGCTGAAATATCGCCAAAGCCCATTAACGGTGGCAAGAAACCACAGGCGATCCCTGACGCAATCCAGCCTAAAGTACCCATCACGCGCACGCGTGGATAATCACGTTCAACATCGCCAACATGTGAAAAGGCAATGCTGTTCGTTAGCGCAATGGTTGGCATGTAGGTGAGCGCATACAACAACAGCAGTGGGAAGAAACCACTGAAGTGCGTCTGCTGTGCCGCAAAATACATCAGAATGGAACCGACGATCATCAGCAGCGACAATACCTTTTGTGCCTGGAAGAAGCGGTCTGCCAAAGATCCAACGAGGATCGGCGACAGGATGGCGGCTATCGACGTGCAGGCATAGCACCAGGCGATCTCAACGGGCGAAAAACCATTTTTGCTGAGAAAAGCCCAGAGCGGTACAAACCATGCGCCCCAGATAAACCACTCAAGAAACATCATGAAGGATAATTTTGGGATTGTTGTTTTCATTTAAAAAGGACTCCCCGGTGTAGGTGAGGCCAATCTAACACCACTAACAATACCTTTATAATACCATTAGCGGATTCTTTGAGCTACTCCACAACAATTTTAACGGGGAATTAACAGTAAGGCGGGATGAAATACGAGGAATAAGGGCGTGCAGCGCACGCCCTAAAAGTCTTAACGACGGTTTTTCCAGACGGTCTGGATATTACAGAATTCGTGAACACCAAAGCTGGAAAGTTCACGACCGTAGCCGCTTTTCTTCACGCCACCAATGGCCACGCGAGGGTCGGAAGCACCGTTGCCATTGATAAAGACTGCGCCCGTTTCTAGCTTCTCTGCCAGCTCATTGGCTATCGCTTCGTTACCGCTCCACACGGTAGCGCTCAAACCAAATTCGCTGTTATTCGCCAGCTCTAAAGCATGCTGTGCATTACGTGCCACGGTAATCGCTGCCACGGGGCCAAAGATCTCCTGCTGGAAAGCGGTCATGTCTGGTGTCACGTCAGCAAGGATCGTTGGGGCATAGTAGTTACCGACACCATCGATCTTGTGGCCACCGATGACCAGGCGAGCTCCCTGCTTCAGGGTCTGCTGTACTTGCTGATCCAATTCATCACGCAGGTCATAACGCGCCATTGGACCGATATAAGTTTCTTCGCTCAGAGGATCACCGATCTTTAATGCTTGCACAGCAGCGCTAAAACGCGCCTCAAACGCTTCTGCGACACTTTCTTCAATGATGAACCGTTTGGCTGCCATACAGACCTGTCCGGTGTTCTGGTAGCGCCCAGTGACCGCTGAAGCTACTGCTGCATCCAGATCGGCATCTGCCAGAACAATAAAAGGATCTGCGCCGCCGAGTTCCAGCACGGTTTTTTTCAATACCGCACCGGCTTGTGCTGCAATAGCACCGCCCGCCCGCACACTACCTGTCACCGCAACAGCCGCAATACGCGGATCCTTAATTGCAGCCGAAACGCCATCGTTATCGACGTTAATCACTGTGAAGCCACCTTTTGGCAGATCGGTTGCATCAAACAGCTCTGTCATCAGATTGGCTGAACCCATGACGCTTGGCGCGTGTTTGAGCACATACGTGTTGCCTGCCAGTAACATGCTGACTGCACCGCGCAGCACCTGCCAGTAAGGGAAGTTCCACGGCATTACCGCAAGAATCACGCCTAATGGACGAAACGATTGCCAGGCTTGCTGATTTTCCACCAGCGTGGGCTTGTCTGCCAACATGGCTGGGCCCTGCTCAGCGTACCAGTCACAAAGATTTGCGCATTTAAGGACTTCAGCACGAGCCTGTGCAATGGGTTTACCCATTTCCAGGGTTGCCATGGTGGCGAGTTGATCCTGACGCTGGCGGATCTGTTCTGCTAACTGGCGTAATACGATGACGCGCTGCGCCATGCTGGTGGCTCGCCATTGTGCGAATGCATCGGCGCTACTCTGTAACGCAGCTTCGAGCTCAGCGGCATTCTGCAATGGATAGGATGCGATGATTTCGCCAGTGGTTGGGTTACGTGAAATAACGTTGTCAGTCATAAGATGCCTTCGTCATGAGTTGTAGGGGATGAATATGAGTTTCACCTTACGCTCGGTGAAGGTTGATGAAAAATGAATAATAATGAGGAAGTTGTTCTCTTCTGATGAAATAAGCGGATCTTCTTCGCAGAGAATTAATGTTTTTTCGCCATTGGTGGGATCAATCTTACTGACCTGTATTTTCTGACAGTTTTTGAGGGTAGAAGCTGAATCTTCATAGGGTTATGCAGTTATACAGTGAATAGATCTAAAAGAAAGATCATAGAGAGATCTTAAAGAGATCCTAAGAGATCCCCGATCGCTGCAAGCCGCACCCCACAAGGCCTGAGAAGGTGATCGTGTTCACTATAATCAGAAAAACGTTCACTACAATCAGCATAATATTCACTATAGACTGTAGAATGTTCACTATAAACAGTGTTAATGTTCACTGTAATCAGAAATCGATCCTTTTCATCCACAGAATGAAGATCTCAGGCTATGGCAGATAAAGAGAGTGAAAACAAGGCGTTACTAGAACCTTTTCTGTCGGTGACAAAAAACAGCGGTGAGGTTATCCAGCTTCATCCTAATAAAAATAACACCGTACAACCGGTCGCGTTGATGCGCCTGGGTCTGTTCGTTCCGACACTAAAGTCTACTGCGCGTGGTAAATCGGGCGCGATGGCTTCAACGGACGCCACTAAAGAGCTCAAGAACCTTTCGTTAGTTAAAGCGGAAGGCTATGAAAAGATTACCATTACTGGCGCAAGGCTGGATATGGATAATGATTTCAAAACCTGGGCTGGCATCATTCAGTCTTTCTCGCGTTATCCCTCAAAGGGCGACACCGTGACGCTGCCGTTTATTGATTTCGTGAAAATGTGCGGGATCCCATCGGCAAACTCGTCAGCGGCCTTACGTAAGCGTTTAGATGCCTCTTTAAGACGCATCGCAACCAATACGTTGTCCTTTGAAGGTAATGGCAAAGCGTATCATACCCACCTTGTGCAGTCGGCGTATTACGATCGTGAAAAGGATCTGGTGCGCATTCAGGCCGATCCTAAACTGTTTGAGCTGTATAACTTTGACCATAAAGTTTTGCTACAGCTGCGTGCTATTTCACGGCTCAAACGTAAGGAATCGGCTCAGGCGTTATATACCTACCTGGAAAGCCTGCCAACCAATCCTGCACCTATATCGCTGGCGCGTCTGCGCATGCGTTTAAACTTAGGCTCTAAGACGACCACGCAAAACCACGTGGTCCGACGCGCGATGGAGCAGCTTAAGGAGATTGGCTACCTCGACTACTCAGAGGTGAAGCGTGGACGTTCTGTGTTCTTTATTATCCATAGCAGAACGCCGAAGCTGGACGGTATCAGCAATCTTGAGAGCATTGATTCCCTCGATGATATTGAGTTTGAAGACTGATTTTTCACGTTCACTGTAATCAGCCCCCTTCCCTTGAGTGTGTCACTTAATCGCCAAAAGTGACACACTTCTTCTCCACACTGTTCACTGTAATCTGCATCCCATCATGTATTCACTGTAATCAGTAACGTTCACTGTAAACAGTATTCAGCTACACGTTAGTCTTGCATCCACTTAGGGTGTTATCAGATTCGACGATTTATTGGGCTTAAATATGATAGTGAGTACTTACCAGGTGGGTGTTTAACACTCGCACGCCCTCTTTTGCAGTGGGTTTGCTGATTACAGTGAACATTAGCCATAGCGCATTTGGATGCTGATTACAGTGAATGGTGGTGATGCGGTGAAAACAGATTATAGTGAATGATTTAATATAACCATCTGAATATTATAGGTAATATTTAATGATCGGCATTCGTTCACTGTAATCAGTATATTGTCTGTA
This sequence comes from Pantoea sp. BL1, assembly GCF_000963985.1. NCBI lineage: Bacteria > Pseudomonadati > Pseudomonadota > Gammaproteobacteria > Enterobacterales > Erwiniaceae > Pantoea > Pantoea sp. BL1. The sequence goes on from NZ_JZRH01000005.1 coordinate 46,917, forward strand.
CAAATAAACAGTGAAAGTGACAGGGTTGGTCACCTTCACTGATTACAGTGAATTTTTCCCTTTATTGCAGATTGCAGTGAACGTTATGCCAATGCGGTTGGGGGATGGATTTGAGGCTTCAATCATGCGCGTCACGCTGTCACTGATTACAGTGAATGCTCAGCAGCCCTTCCCTCTTCCGATACATTTTCTGCCTGATCGTTATGGTCACTGAGGATCGCTTTACTGATTACAGTGAACGAAAATGACTTTGCCAGCGAGCAGCAGTTACTGATTACAGTGAATGTTACGACTCGGGATTAGGGGGGGGGCAGGAGGACGGTCTTCGCCTGCTTTGCTGATTACAGTGAACGTTGGAGTTTAAAGACAAACATTGCGTATCGGGGTGAGCCGGCAATGGGAGCATGTAATAACCCCCGTTCAAACCGGACACTCCACCAGTAAGAGCAGCTAAAATGCTCTTCTCTCTTCTCTCTTCTCTCTTCTCTCTTCTCTCTTCTCTTCTTATCTTTAATTGGTCATTTGCCATTGGTCATATATCACCGAGCACGCCTCTCCAGTCGTTCTTGCTCTGGCCCTTACTTGATGAAGACTCTTCAATATCGCCTGTAGAGCATGGGTACCCGCCAGAACTCGCCAGTTACTGCTTACCCGCTATCGCGCACTTGCCATGGCTGAACGCTGAGTATCTACCCGCTTTCACCCACGTACAGGCAGCCATAAGCCACCGATGATTTAGCGTCACTCACTCACTCACTCACTCACTCACTCACTCACTCACCCACTCACCCACTCACCCACAAACAGCAAACCCGCATTCGCAAACCTTAAATCACAACTAAAAACGCAAATTGGGTTACTGATTACAGTGAATGTTGACAGTCATTCCAGCCCGTATTTACATCCCTGACTCCTGACTCTTGACTCCTGACTCCTGACTCCTGACTCCTGACTCCTGACTCCTGACTCCTTTACTGATTACAGTGAACGTTCT
>NZ_JZRH01000050.1:0-4254 GCF_000963985.1 Pantoea sp. BL1
GTCTGTGAGTCTGTGAGTCTACGATAATGACGCAAAATAAGGACGGAAAGAAAAGAGAATAAACGAACCGCAACAATTAAATATTCACTTGTGCAGCATGATTATTCTGCACATAGCGGAGATAGCGGTTTACACTGGCACACCACGATTCAGGAAGAAGAGGTCATTGTGCTGTCGAAGATCCCCGATTATGAAACCGATCGCGAAGGCTATCTGGAGTTCATGACCCGCAGCAACGCGCTGCGCATGGAGCTACTGATCTTGTCGGAAAAGTTTGTTGAGGTGCACGGCTCTTATGAAGCAGGCATGGCGGAACTGGGAGAATGGCTACTGAACTATGCGGATAACGCCATGATTCAGAAGTTAAGTTCTGGACCCATCAGCAAAGAATCGTTGTTTGATGAGTTGAAAAGACGTCATAAGTAGCTGTCAGGCTCAACTGCTGCAATTCAGCATCGCACCCGCACCGGCTCAGCCTGATGATGTATTAGCGACTTATCTGCGCACTGACCAACGCGATACAAAGTGATCGCCGCGCTAGCTCAGGTCAGTAGCAACATTGGCGCCACTCTGAAGCAATATGGCGCGTTACAGACAATCCCTGCCGATCAAAAACCAGCCGTGCGTAATGAGATGTATCTGGCAGCTGAAACCATTAAACGCCCGCAAGCCGACCGCTCACTAATTTTACCGTCTGCCACGCAGCAAAATCTGCAGGTGCTGAAGACCGCACTCAATAGCGCAACGCAGTTTATTCCGACCTGGGTCAAACACTGGCTTTGAGATCAGGCACCATGGTGGGCTGGCGTCGCATTGTCACCACGTTGGGTGAAAAGATTGGTAAGAGCCAGTTTAACTACGCGCAAGGCATAAGTGCGCAGATGGTGGCGATGGGCACCAATGGCGCAGCGGATGCCTTTGGTTTGCCGTTCTCAACCACCCACGTGCTCTCCTCATGGATTGCTGGCACCATGGTCGCCAATCGCAGCGGCTTACAGTTCAGCACACTGCGACTCAATCTGCTGCAACAGGTGCCGTATGAAGCCGCAGAAGGCGAGCAGATTTCACTGCCTTCCCGCATTCATCATGAAAATTATGCCCGTCATCCGGTGCCAGAGAGCATGATCGTACCCGATAGCTACTGAACTATACTTTGACCAGTCGATGATCATCAGGAGGGGTTATGGCAGGCGGCTGGTCTGAAGATGGTGCAGTGCAAAAGCAAATTGATGCGACCGTAGATGATGCGATTGCGCGCGCCAGAAGTCACCTCAACCAGGGTGAAAGTGCAGAGTACTGCGACGAGTGCGGGGAGCCGATTCCCGCAGCGCGTCGCAGCGCATTGCCTGGGGTGCGTTACTGCGTGAAGTGCCAGAGTGCATTAGATAAGCAAGAAGCCAGCCACAGCGGGTATAACCGCCGTGGCAGCAAGGATAGCCAGTTGCGTTAGTGCTCAATATCATTCACTAAGAGCGCCGTCACCTCAGAACTGTGTCGCGTTTTATCCAGCGATTTAGTGAAGGTTACAGTAGCGTCCTTTCCTGCTAACTCCCTTGCCATTGCCTGAGCAGTACTCAGGGGATGAATTACATCCATTTGTGTACCCGCCACCGCAACAGGGATTTGGGCATCCTTTATCACACGGGCATCATAGCCAGGATAACAGCTGGCGATATGCCGCAATAAATGCAGCGTTGGTTCAGCCGGCAGAGCAAACGTCTTTATGAGTGAGTGGGCATTATCCGGTGATTGTTGCTCAATCGACTGATAGGTTGCTGATTCAGCAAAAGCACGCTGGCCCTCCTCCTTCCCGTACAGTTGCCAGTAATCAGCCAGCACGCTGTAAACATTCATATTCAGCGGGCTGCGCTGCTGATGCCATGCTGGTCGAATTAACGAGAGAGATTTAACACGGTTCGGTTGTCGGCTGGCTGGCATCCGACCCGGTATTCAAAAGGTTACCGTCATCACAGACCGCAGCCTGGCAACAACTTCAGAACGACCTGATAAATGTTGAACCCAGCGAAAGCATAGCCTGTGTGGAGTCGTTCTTCAGAGCCCTCACCTCTCAGCGCTGGGTGCTCCCTCTTTTTCATCACTGGCTGGAACTCAAGAGTGAGAAATGCTTAGGCTGGCGTGACGTCAACACGCTTGGCTGGCCTGATTTCAGCCAGCTGTGGCGGGATTAGTGCGTTAATGGGATTGAGAAAGGGCTAGTGCCATCCCCGTTTTTCAGAGCAATATCATCTTCGCAGGCGATGTTCTGAACTGATGAAAGCATGGCAGTAGAATGAGTCCGCTACCGAACATCCGTTCTTCGCAGATTTAATTGCCAGCTTGATTGTCAGCTTTGTGGTGTGGCTTCAACGGGTCGATGCAACGCTATCCTTAATCAAGGGGGGACGTTGCCATGAAACGAAGAACTCGTATTAACTACACGCCAGAGCAGAAGGCAATTATCTGGGATAGATATAAACAAGGTGATTCCCTGCATGATATCGCCAGAATGTTCGACAGATTTCATTCTTCTATCATGCCCACAATCCACCAGACAGGTGGCTACCGTCCTCCCGTTCGAAAGCGGCATCGATTAGCGCTTACGCTTGATGAAAGAGAAGAAATATCCAGAGGATTGGTAGCAAAACTCAGTATCAGGGACATCGCTGCCAACTTATCAAGAGCACCCTCAACGATTAGCCGCGAGGTCAGGAGGCACGGAGGTGCCAAGCAATACCGTGCAGCAAAAGCCGACAATGCTGCTTGGGAAAATGCTCTGAGACCAAAACCTTGCAAGCTAATTGAAAGCCCCACATTGTGTAAAATCATTGCAAAGAAGATGCATCAGGACTGGTCGCCGGAACAGATCGCCGGTTGGCTGAAACGCTGTTATGGGGATAATAAGGAAATGCATGTGTCACACGAAACGATTTATAAAACGCTTTTTATACAAACCCGGGGGCATTAAAAAAAGAGCTGCAGCAATGCCTCAGAAGCGGAAGAGCGGTTCGTAGATCCCGAACGTCATCACTTAAAGGGAAAGGATTAGGGAAAATCCCGAATGCGATACCTATCAGCGAAAGGCCACCGGAAGCCTCAGACAGAGCCATCCCTGGTCACTGGGAAGGTGATCTGATCCAGGGCTCGAAAAACTCCTATATCGTCACCCTCGTAGAACGCCATTCCCGCTTTGTTATGTTAGCCAAAATCAGGGACAACAAGACCATAACGGTTATATCTGCACTCATCAGACAAGCTCGGGAATTACCTGTTGAGCTATATAAAACATTAACCTGGGATCGGGGAGCTGAAATGACCAGCCACACCCGGTTTACTGTAGCAACAGACATCCAGATTTACTTCTGTGATCCTCAATCTCCCTGGCAACGTGGCTCAAATGAAAATACGAACAGGTTGCTAAGACAATATTTTCCAAAAGGAACTGACTTATCGGTTCACAGTCAGCACAGACTAAACAGCGTTGCCAGACAGCTCAACGAAAGACCGAGAAAAACGCTAGACTATGAATCACCCGCAGAACGGTTCAATAAGTGTGTTGCGTCCATCAGTTGAACTCACAGCTCTTATCAGACGAACAAGCCCTTTTGAATATGCCTTTTGGTTGAGAAACATGTTTTAGGTTAAGAGGATATCTTTTTCATTCCTGCAGTTATGCCGTCGAGACCGACGATAGCAGAGAATCTTCAGCTTCATATCCGCGCGGCAGAACGGTACTGAGCTACTTGAAGATGCGACGAGCTTTAACGATCATCCGTATCGAGATTCAGGAACAACCAGAGTAAGTCAGATATTTATAGTTAAAGTAAGGCAGACGACTGGCTCAGACAACTCCATGAGCAGGGCCATATCAGAGCGGCCCGTTTCTATGCCTAAATAATTTTATACATCGGTAGGTGGATATAACCCCCTGCGACTCACCTCTGCAGATTAACTGAATTTCAGGAAACTGCCGGCATCGGATAAACAGGGTGTCAGATACGACCAGTACCACTGAGAACAGACAGATTTATATTTAAGCACAGCGCCAGTGTGGAAGCGGCTGCATTTTTACGCTTCGGTCATTATCCAGCCGCCGCAGAAAATAACCGAAGGTATTGAATGCATGTTGATATTATTCGCAGAGAACTCATTGGAAAAACCATTCCGGACATGCCATGGCTTTGCTGCACATGAACAGGATCAAGCAGTCTGCCTGCGGGTGCGCCCTTTCGGAATCGGATGCGCAGCGCATGCACC
>NZ_JZRH01000051.1:0-26748 GCF_000963985.1 Pantoea sp. BL1
AGTGTTGTCACCGATAATTTCCACGCCAATTCCCTTTGATTAATGAGGTTAACCAAAGCGCATACTACCCTGAATAGTTTCCCCACTGAATTACTCTGTTGAAAAAAAGACCAGATAATCGCACTTTTTAAGTGGGTATTAGGCTTGTTAGCACATAGGAGGAAAAAAATGGTGCTCGTGTATAAATCAACGCTAAGCGAGCCTGCAGCCAATACCAGTAAATATTTCCTAGTAAACGATTCCCTGCGGGATATGAAGCACCTTACTCGGGGATTCATAAAATGAAAAAATATAACCACGAGGTGATAATAAATGCACACTCGAGAGACAGCTAAAACGCGCTGGCCGCGATTTAGGCCTAACTTAATGAAAATTAACGCTTACCTGCAAACAGCGCGGCATTAATATAGCGCGCCAGTTGAGCCGGTCCGGAGTATCGTGGAGTTGTCCCTGCCTTTATCTGTTAGGGCAGGCATAGTAGCGATCTCATTTCTATTGGCGCAATTATTAGATCTTTTTCTACTATGCCTGCTTCGTTTTTGTGGGGGCTTATCTGCCCTTTGGGGAATTGCGTGGTATGCATGTGGATGCGTACCTGGAAAGGATTACGCGGCTGCCGTTTCCTCGGCAAAAATGCTTTCCATCTTCTGCCACGCCTGCGCGACATCGTCATCCAAATTGAACAAACCTGATGTGCCAACGATAAACACATCCACCCCTGACGCGGCAATCTGCTTAAAGGTGCGCGCATTGCAGGAACCATCAATCTCGGTCAGATAGTGATAACCGTGCTCTTCGCGCAGGGCAATCAGCTGGCGAATCTTGTTCAGTGTTTCCGGGATAAATTTCTGCCCCGCAAAGCCAGGGTCCACCGACATCACCGTAACTTTATCCAGCAGATGTGCATACTCACGAATGCTCTCGGCAGGTGTCGCAGGGTTTAATACCACGCCACAGCGACGGCCCGCTTCTTTGATCTGATTCAGCAGACGGAATATTTTGTTATTCGCTGTTTCTGGATGGAAGCTAATAATATCCGCACCCGCTTCGATGCACATCGGAATAATATCTTCCGGGTGGTTCACCATTAAATGCACATCAATCGGCACATCGGTGATCTTACGCAGATTCTCGATAAAGAACGGCGATAGCGTAATATTTTTAACGTAGCTGCCATCCATAATATCGACATGATAAAAAGCCGCTGTGCTATTCATCGCTTCGATCTGTTCACGAAAGCGGGTGAGATCCATGCACATTAATGACGGTGAAAATTGAGCGTTCATTGTTTATTTCCTCATTACATAATCCAGCGCCCGCAGGCGCTGTTTATGACATCAATGGAAGAATGAAATAATGTGGCCGAGTACGATGCCGACAATACCGAAGTCCGCGTCGCCAAAGGTGGTGGAAGCAAAGCCCAGGTCGCCCATCAGCGGCAGCAGAATCGCAGGCAGGAAGGAGATCAGCAGCCCTTGTACAAAGGAGCCGACCACCGCGCCGCGACGTCCACCCGTAATGTTGCCGTAGACACCCGCGGTGGCACCGCAGAAGAAGTGAGGCACCAGACCAGGAACAATCACGCTCAGACCAAACAGTGGGCACAGGAACATGCTGATCAGACCGGCGGAGAAACTGCACAGGAAGCCGATGATCACCGCATTCGGCGCAAACGGGAACACGGTTGGGCAGTCCAGCGCCGGTTTGGCGTTAGGCACTAACTTATCCGCGATGCCTTTGAAGGCGGGCACGATCTCGGCAATCACCATACGCACACCGGCGAGAATGATGTAAACGCCCGCTGCAAAGGTGATGGACTGAATAATCGCGAACACGATGAAGTTCTGACCGCCGCTCACCTGACTTTCGGTGAACTCTTTACCCGCCACCAACACCAGCGCGATAAACAGAATCATCATGGTCAGCGAAATCGCGACCGAGGAGTCACGCAGGAAGTTGAGGGTTTTCGGCACCTTCAACTCTTCGGTGGATGGACTGCCTTTGCCCACCGCTTTACCGACCAGCGCAGACAGCAGGTAACCGGTCGAGCCGAAGTGACCGAGCGCCAAATCGTCCGAATTGGTGATTTTACGTGTGAACGGCTGCAGAATGGCCGGGCACACCACCATCATGGTGCCGAGAATCAGTGAACCGATGAGCACCAGCCAGAAGCCATGTACGCCGCCGACGGAAAGAATCACCGCCAGCATCGCTGACATATAGAGCGTGTGATGACCGGTCAGGAAGATGTACTTCAGCGGGGTGATACGCGCCAGCAGGATGTTCACCAGCATACCGAACACCATGATCATCGCGGTTTCAGTGCCGTAACTCTTCTGCGCCAGCGCGGCCATCGCATCAGTATTCGGCACGACACCCTGAATATTGAACGAGTGCTCAAACAGTTGGCTGAAAATAGTCAGTGTTGCCGCAATCAGGTTGGCCCCAGCGATAAGAATCACAAAGCCCATGATGGTTTTCAGCGTGCCGGAAATCACATCCGACACCGGTTTCTTTTGCAGTAATAAACCAATCAGGGAAAAAAGGCCGACAAGTATTGCGGGTGTTCCGAGAACATCCTTGATGATAAATTGCAGCATAATTACTCCATGTGAGTAAAATCGGGCTATTACAGATTTTCCGCCAGGATTTCTTTAATTTTGGCGTTATCTAATAAATTCGTCAGACCAAATACCTGCGCGCTATGCCCGGATAACTGATCGGCAATATCTTTGGCGCTGATGATTAAATCAGCCTGCTCAGATTTCGCCGTGGTTAAATCGGTATGGCCCACTTCAGCCTCTTTACCTAATTCCGCCACAATTTTCTTCACGTTCATTTCCACAATAAAGCTGCTGCCTAAACCATTACCGCACACAATCAGGACTTTTTTCATAATAGGATTCTCTGGTGGTTAATTTGTAATAACAGCTTCAATCGCTGGTAGGGTTGCCGCCGTCAGCAATTGCTGCAGGCGAGATTCGTCACTGAATACTTCGGCCAATGCTGTGATCATCTGGATATGATCGTCGCCTGAAACGGCGCACAGCATAATCACCACATGCACCGGATCGTTTTCATCCGCTGCAAAACTCACACCGTTCTTCACATGCAGCAACGACAAGCCGTTCTTACGCGCGCCCTGTTCTGGACGGGCATGCGGCATCGCCAGCCCGGGTGCCAGTACATAGTAAGGCCCCAGTTCGGCATGCGAAGTGAAGATGGCATCGAGGTAAGCCGGGGTGATCGCCCCTTCGGCCAGCAGCGGCTCAGCGGATAAACGTACCGCGTCCTGCCAGTCGCTGACCTGTTCTACGATGCGAATATGTTGCGGTGTCAGCCATTGAGTGAGCATCAGTAATTCCTGGTTATTCGTCGATGGAGTGCACTTTAGGTGATTTTCTCACCGCTTTTCTGTGATGATTGTCGCAAAAGTTAGCGCTAACACCGATGTTGTTAAAAAATGTGTTATCGCTAACATTTTTATGCAGCCCGTTTGTCATCGTTGCAAGCACCTGACATGCTCGGAGATTCTGAAAATACTCAGCAGGTGAGGCGTGCCCGAATCTGTGGTGATTAACGTGGCACGTTGGCGCATTTGGTTTTAAGCTGCGTGCGGGCATTTGTAGCAAGTCAGATAGGAGAAGGCATGGCAGAGAAAAAACGGCGCGGTACCGGCAAAAGCACACTGGCCGATGTTGCCCGTTTGGTCGGCGTGAGCACCATGACGGCATCACGTGCGTTACGCATGCCGGAAAAAGTCTCGCCTGAAATCCGCGCCAAAATTGATGCGGCCGTCGCCGAACTGGCTTATGTGCCAAATATTCAGGCGCGTAATCTGGCGTCGGCATCGTCGAAGCTGATCACCATGGTGGTGCCTTCGTTCGCCACGCCGGGCAGTGCAATTGTGTCGGAAGCGCTGCAGGAGATTTTGCGTCCGCAGGGCTACAACATGATGCTGGCGGAAGCCAACCACTCGGCGGCGGAAGAGAGCGAATTAATTGAGATGTTGCTCTCGTACAATCCGGCCGCCATGGTGCATTTCAACTTCGACAATGCCGCCGAAGCCCATCGTTTGTTGAGTAATTCCGGCCTGCCGGTGATGGATATCGGCGGTGTGCATCAGGAATCTGCGGGAATTAGTATCGGCGTGGATTTTGCCAAAGCGATTCGCCAGCTGGTGCAAAGTTTGGTCGAGCGCGGCTATCGTCATCTCGGCTTGTTGTGCACGCAAACCAATACCACGATTTTTCGCCAGCTGCTGAATGGCTGGCACAGTGGCATGCTGGCAGCGAATCAGGCGCCGCACCGCGTGGTGACCTCGCCGAAAATGCCTACCTTTGCCGCCGGGCATAGCCTGCTGGCTGAGATCCGGCTCACCTGGCCTGAGCTGGATGTGCTGATTTGTACCAGTGACGAAGTGGCGTGTGGCGCCATCATGGCTTGCCACGCCGCAGGCATCTCAATTCCCAGCCAGCTGGCGATCGCCAGCATCGGTGGTGGCCCACTGGCGGCGGTTTGTTCGCCGCCGCTGACCAGCGTTGTACTGCCCTATGAAGAGATGGGGCGCATGGCAGGCAAGCGCTTACTCGCCGCATTGAAGGGAGATGAGCCACCCGCCCTCAACGAACTGCCGGTGCAGCTGAAGTTGCGTGCCAGTACGCACAAGATTTAACCCTGCGGCCCAGCTAACAGACGATGTCACGCTATGTGCGGTGCTTTTCCCAGATTGATCAAATCCTTATCATTACTAAGGCATTGATAACCCTTTTACCGATCATGATTTTAACTATAATGATCCGACTGCTTACGCGGCACCCTGTTAAGGTGATGCTGCAAAACACTAAATGGAGAGGAAGAACATGAGTTATTCACTGCCATCCCTGCCTTACGCGTACGACGCACTGGAACCACACTTCGACAAGCAGACGATGGAAATCCATCACTCTAAACACCACCAGGCTTACGTTAACAACGCGAATGCAGCGCTGGAAGGGTCCGAATTCGCTAACCTGCCGGTTGAAGAACTGATCGCTAAACTGGATCAGCTGCCAGCAGACAAAAAAGGTCCACTGCGTAACAACGCGGGCGGCCACGCAAACCACAGCTTCTTCTGGAAAGGCCTGAAACTGGGCACCAGCCTGCAGGGCGAACTGAAAGCAGCTATCGAAAAAGATTTCGGCAGCGTTGAAGCTTTCCAGGCTGAGTTTGAGAAAGCCGCTACCACTCGCTTCGGCTCAGGCTGGGCGTGGCTGGTGAAAAAGGGCGACAAGCTGGCTGTGGTTTCAACCGCTAACCAGGATAGCCCGCTGATGGGTGAAGCCATTTCTGGCGCATCCGGTGAGCCAATCATCGGTCTGGATGTGTGGGAACACGCTTACTACCTGAAGTATCAGAACAAACGTCCTGATTACATCAAAGCATTCTGGAACGTGGTGAACTGGGATGAAGCGGCTGCACGTTTCGCTGCTGCTAAGTAAGTTCAGGCGATAGCCCACGCACAAAACCGGTGAAGCTGTTTCACCGGTTTTTTTCTTTACGAAAACTAAACACTTCTTAAACCACTTCAAGATTATCTCTTCTGACAATACCGTTACGGTCGTTATTAACCTGTCGTTGATAATTTGGGGCATACAGTAGCCGCAGTTGATCACACGAAAGTAAAATAATTATGTCTACTATCACTACCCCTGTGGCGAATAAAGATTCGTCGGCATCTCTGTTTTTGCCGTTAATTAGCGGAAAAGTCAGACCTGATAAGTTATGGAATAGCAGTATGTTCCGCTTTAAATTTGCTTTAAGGTCTTTAATCTTTCCTGTTACAACATTTAATTACCTTAACGCATTAGCGAAACTGCCGTTTCTGCCGCAACTGCTGAAAATGCAGGGTTTGCTACCAGCTAAACCCCATCGCCCTTACCTGCGCGCAGGCTTTAGCGTGGCACAACGTGCGCAGGCACTGCTTGACCATTACACGCTGATGGATCAACTGGATAATGCCAAACTGCGCCAGTTACTGCTGAGTCCGGTGTTAAATGTGATTGCCACCTTTAACGGAAAAAATGATGAGGTGTTTGCTATTAATTGCTGCCCAGGACATTTTGACCGCGAAGGTGAAATAACCCTGACACTGCATTATCAAACCCTGAATATTGCCTCGCTCTCATTTTCCGTTATTCAGGAAAAGGGCAAGCGCACATTATTGATTGGTGGATTGCAGGGGCCGCGCAAACACATCTCAAATGATGTGATCCGCGATGCAACCAAAGCCGCACATGGCGTATTCCCGAAACGTCTGTTAATGGAAGCGGTATTTATTCTGGCGCAACAATGTGGCGTGCAAGCGATTTGCGCGGTAGGAGATACCACGCATGTGTTCCGCAGCATGCGTTATCGCCACAGTAAAGGTGATAAGTTCTTTGCCAGCTACAGTGAGTTCTGGCTGTCACTGGGCGGTGAAGCCCGTGCCGACGACCTGTTTACGTTGCCGCTGCAGATGGAAAGGAAAGCTCTGGAAGAGATCGCCAGTAAGAAACGCGCGGAGTATCGCCGTCGCTATGCACTGTTGGATGCGTTGAACACCCAGGTATTGCTGGCAGCAGGGGTTGAACCCGTGGCAGGGGCTGAACCCGTGCAGGAAGAGAGCGTAGAACGCGACGTATCACACGCCGCGTAATCGGGTATCAGAACGGCTGCTTCGCGTAGCCGGTCATCACCTTCAGCCCCATCTCACGCCCCAGCGCGGTCATTGGATGCACCACCACCAGGCCGCGCACGCTCTTCTTAAATGCGCCCATGTTGGCTTGTTCTTTCTTGGTGATCTCACGGCTGAAACCCAGCTTCTGCAGCTGTTGCGCTTCTTTGCTCAGCTTCTCATCGCGAACACTGCGCAGACGTTCAATTTCCTGCACCAGCTTCTCTTTTTCACGCAGCAACTCGCCGAGTTTTTCGGCATCGCCAGATTCCAGCAGCTGGGGTTCTTTGCGATTCAATGCGTCCAGTTGATCACTGAGCAGTTTGATCTCGGCTTTTTCTTGTTCTTTCATCAGGGGAAACTCGTTAAGGAAAACAGGCAAAGGATACATCAAAACGGGACGATTTTGCAGCGGGGCGGATTCGACCGCGACAGTGCCCCTAAACGGCCGGCTTCTTAAAGGCTTGCTTGTGGGAGATGCGCGATATCAGCTCGGTGAGCGATAGCACCATGGTCGAGCGCACCATCTGCAGATAGCGCTGTTGCTGCATACTGCGTAATGCCTCGTCGTCTCGGGTGAAGTCAGGTTGTGGCGGCCATGCTACGACGCAGTGCAGTTCACCAAACGGCCCCAAAATCTCATCGTCAGTAAAGCGGTAGTCGCTGGTGTCGTGATCGAGTTCTTCACGTAGCGCCAGCAGCAGCTCACAATCTTCATATTCATGGCGATTAATCACGCCCAAGCCGTAAATCAGTTTCAAACGCACCGACAGCTCGCCCAGCGGACCGTCGCCGAGCAGCAACGGTTCAACCGCGTATTTCACGGCATAATCGTCTTTGCGGAAAACCTGCAACACCAGCAGGTTGACCGCTTCAGCCAATAGCTCAACGGCGGCGATCAGGAAGCTTCTCACCGATCGACCGGCGTTCAGGCGCTCAAGCACCCGGTTTTCAAAAGCTTGCTTCTCTTCCATTATTGCCTGCATTGTTCCGCTACCGCCGACGGGCACGGTTGGCACCGCGCCCGAGTGAGCTATTAAAAGGCGCGCATTATGCCATAGCGTTGTAAGCACTCACCACTGAGGTGACCACTTCGCTATTGGCTTCCAGTCCAGAGATCTCGGCCAGTGTTGCCTGTGGGCCTTTCTCAGCCAACAGGGCAGCCAGTTCCTGTGCCTGTGGATCGGCTTCACTGCGGTAGTGCATCGCGGCAGCGATACCCTGCACCAGGTTGGCGTGTGGCAAGTGGTACTCAAGGGTGCCGAGCGTGGGTTTGATCAGACGATCGCCCGCGCTGAGTTTACGCAGCGGCTGGCGGCCAACACGTTCAACATCATCTTTCAGGTATGGATTTTCAAAACGAGTGAGGATTTTCTGGATGTAAGCGGCGTGCTTGTCGGCATCAAAGCCATAGCGCTTGATCAGCACCTCGCCGCTCTCCTGCATCGCACCCTGCACCACGGCACGCACTTTCTCATCCAGAATCGCATCACGGATGGTAGCGTGGCCGGCTAACTGGCCAAGATAGGCGGTGATGGCATGGCCGGTATTCAGTGTGAAGAGTTTGCGCTCGACAAATGCCATCAGGTTGTCGGTCAGCTCCATGCCAGGAATGTTTGGCAATTCACCTTTGAACTGAGTTTTATCCACAATCCATTCGCTGAAGGTTTCGACTGTCACTTCCAGCGGATCGTTGCTGCCGGCCTCCGAAGGCGGCACGATGCGGTCAACGGCGGAGTCGACGAAGCCAACGTGCTCTTCAACCCACGCGTGATACTGTTCTGGCAGCGCTTTCAATACGTGCTGCTTCAACTGACTGGTGCCGCGCACCATGTTCTCACAGGCGATGATATTCAGCGGACGGACATTACCGTTGTCGCTGCGTTTGGCCAGACCTTTCGCCACACCGCCTGCGATGCGCTCCAGAATTTGCGGACCAACCGCCGTGGTAACGATATCAACCTCAGCAATCAGCGTGACGATGTCGTCGCTGGTGCTGTTCACTGCGCTAACGCCGGTAACGATTTCGACCTTTGCCTGCTCGCCAACTACATGAACCGGATACTCATGACGGGCGTTAAGGGCATCCAGAACCACCTGATTCACATCCGCGAAAACCAGTTCGATACCGGCATCAGCCAGCAACTTACCGATAAAACCGCGACCGATGTTACCTGCTCCAAAATGTAACGCTTTCATAAATTTGACCCATATCAAATGACGAAAGGGCGGGCAAATCCGCCCCGGAAATGTGGGACGGGCTTGCCCGCCCCAGGGAAGTTAAAACGTGGTATTACGCTTTCGCGGTGTTACCTGACAGCAGATCCAGCACATCCTGAACGCTGGTGGTGTTCGCCAGCTTCTCAATCACGCTGTCATCATCCAGCGCGTTGGTCAGGCTGGTAATCACCTGAATGTGTTCGTTATTGCGAGCGGCAATACCAATCACCAGTCGCGCTACGTCATCGGCTTCTTCACCAAACAGCACACCTGCTGGGTACTGGCAGAACACCACGCCAGTTTTCAGCACGCGATCTTTGGCTTCCACGGTGCCGTGCGGCACAGCGATAGACTCACCGAGATAGGTCGGGGTCAGCTTTTCACGTTCCAGCATTGCTTCAACGTACTCTGGCTGGACATAACCGCCTTTCACCAGCTGCTCACCAGCAAAACGAATCGCCTGCTCTTTGTTGCTGGCGCTCAAGCCGAGGAACACGTTGTCCGCGCCCAGTTTGAACAAGTTAGCGCTGCCATCGTCATAGCTGTCTGCCAGCGTGGTCTGCACGGTTTCACGATGTGCTTCACTGCGGTTAGCGGCGATCAGACGTTCAGTCAGATTGCTGTACAGCGCGCTATCGAGGAAGTTGTTCAGTGAAATATGCTGCGCCTGCGGTGCCTGACGCATCGCACGTTCCGTCAGATCGCGGTGGGTAATCACCAGATCCACATCGCCCGGCAGAGAGTTAATCGCACTGTTGGTTACCGAGATATTGCTCAGGCCAGCATCCTGCACTTTCTTACGCAGCACACCTGCGCCCATGGCGCTGGAACCCATACCGGCATCACAGGCCACGATGATTTTACGCACGTGGCTCACATCAACACTGTTGGCATCGGCGATAACCGGAGAACCCGCAACGGCCTGACCTTTCGACTGCGCTTTCATATCACGCATACGCTGAGTCGCAGCTTCGATATCGTCATCTTCTTTCACTTTACTGGTTTTCAGCAGGATAGAAGAGACCACGAAGGAGACGGCAAACGCCGCGATGATGGCCGCGATGTTGGCGAAGTATGCGCCTTTTGGCGTCATCGCCAGAACTGCAAGGATAGAACCCGGAGACGCTGGAGACACCAGACCGCCGTTCAGTACGGTCAGGGTGAACACGCCTGTCATACCACCGAGGATCACCGCCAGCAGCAGACGTGGCGCCATCAGCACGTACGGGAAGTAAATTTCGTGGATACCACCAAGGAAGTGGATGATGGCCGCACCGCCTGCAGACTGCTTGGCGCTACCGCGACCAAAAATCATGTAGGCAACCAGCACACCCATACCTGGGCCTGGGTTAGCTTCAATCAGGAAGAAGATAGATTTACCGGCTTCGCTGG
Organism: Pantoea sp. BL1; assembly: GCF_000963985.1. Lineage (NCBI taxonomy): Bacteria > Pseudomonadati > Pseudomonadota > Gammaproteobacteria > Enterobacterales > Erwiniaceae > Pantoea > Pantoea sp. BL1. Next base: position 10,307 of record NZ_JZRH01000051.1, read on the forward strand.
CCTGCTGGATACCCAGTGGCGAGAAGATACCGTGGTTGATGGCGTTATTGAGGAACAGGATTTTCGCTGGTTCAACAAAGATAGAGGTCAGTGGCAGCAGGTTGTTCTGCACCATCAGATTTACGCCCGCCGCAAGGATGTGTGACAGACCTTCAACCAATGGACCGATGCCGATGAACGCCAGCAGCGCCAACAGCATACCGATGATACCGGCTGAGAAGTTGTTAACCAGCATCTCAAAGCCGCTTTTGATTTTACCATCAACCATACGGTCAAAGGTTTTGATCGCCCAGCCACCCAGTGGACCGGCAATCATCGCGCCGAGGAACATCGGCATATCTGCACCGACAATCACACCCATGGTGGTAATGGCACCGACCACGCCGCCGCGATCGCCGCCCACCAGACGTCCACCGGTGAAACCGATTAACAATGGCAGCAGGTAAGTGATCATTGGGCCGACGAGTTTCGCCAGCGTTGCGTTTGGAATCCATCCGGTTGGGATGAACAGTGCTGTGATGATACCCCAGGCGATAAACGCACCGATGTTTGGCATCACCATGTTACTCAGAAATCGACCAAAGCTCTGGACCTTGACCTTCGCTGATGAGGACATAAACCCACCCCTTATTGAGACGCGCTGCAATAAGAGCGCGGTTGTTTTTGTTAAGACTTTTATTGAGCCGTTCCGGCGCGGGCCGTGGCATCACTGTATGCACGCGGACTCTAGCACTAGTTTATTACGCTGCGTAGCATCCGGGATAAGTGTGATGCAGATCACTCAAAATTGGGGTGGTCAGGGTGCTATAAGGTGATGAAGATCACATAAATAGAGTGTAAGAAAAGTACGAAGGCGAAATTTTAAGCAAAACAACGGGATAAATGTGACTTAAGTCACCTTTGAAGCGCTGTGGTTTGTTTCATAAGTGTGATTGAGATCACAAACTATTTTTGGTCGAAAATGCGCCAGATCACACAATAGCGATGCAGATAAGTGAGGTGTAAGGAAGTGACGAAAAATCTGAAAGGTGCAATAAAGAGTATGTCAGGAAAAGGGCGACCTTTAGTCGCCCCTGAACGCATTAAAAACGAGGTTACAAACCACCCTGCACAGCATTCTGTGCCTGAGTCAGGGCTTGAGCATTGCTGGAAAGGTTGCTCATCAGGGTGTTGTACTGCGTGGCCTGATCCTGCGTTGGGAACTGAACGCCACCGTCATTGAAGGTCACACGCGTGCCCTGCGACTGCAGATAATCACCGGTTTGCACCGCCGCCTGGCTCAACGCCTGCAGCTGAGGCAGCAATGGAATCAGCGTACCTGCCGGCTGCGTCACCACTTTGGCGTAAACGCTGTCATACACTTTCTTCAGATCGTCTGGCTGCTTCAACGTGGCTTTGCTGCTGTCGGCCTGCATTTTGGCGCTCTGAATCTGCTGTGACAGCACACTGAGGTTGCCGCTCGCCTGACGCAGACTGTCGCGACGGGTCAGATAATCTTGTGGCACACGAATCGCGGCCAGTTCATCAACCACAGGGCGCATGCCTTGCTCAACCGCCTGATTGGCCTGCTGAGAGAAGCCATACAGAATGGCGTAGTCGCCCGCGTAGTTACCGAAGGTCTGCTTCTGGTTTTCACTCAGGCTGGGCAGATGCTCGCCGCTGCGCATCGCGGTATTCTGCAGGAAATCGGTGAAAGCTTTGCGCTGATCGCCTTCTTTATCGCCACAGGCGGTAAGTTGCAGCACAACCAGTGCGCTGACCATAAGCATGCCGGTACGCATCCAGATGCGGGATAATCCTGACGCCATGTTGAACTCCTGTTATGGCTAATTTCGATTCGGTGGGAATGGTCCTAAAGGATAGTGCAATGGCCTGGTGTGTACAACGGGTTGAGAGGCGGCAAACTGTGGCAAAGCGCGCACCTTGGTGCGCCGGATAAAGGTAATGAAAGAAATGTGCTGGTGGTCAACCCTAAAGGTTGTGCTCCACCGACACCAACGAACGAAGGCAACAAACTGAACCTAAAGGCCGAAATCACCTGGCGGCATCAGGCAGGCCGCACTGATGCCGCCAGGTTGTGATTTAAAACACCAGCGCCTGCCCATCCTTCCGGCTTTCAGTGGCGGCAATGTAGAAGCCCTGCGGGTCACGCACAATCGCCTGCGCACCGCCGAAATTGTAGCTCTGTAACGGATCTTCTACCGTAATCTGGTGACCCATTTCGCGCAGTTTCGCCAGCACATTACGATCGATACCCGGTTCCACTACAACCGCGCGACCTTGCTCAACACGCCAGCGCGGTGCATCTATCGCCGCCTGCGGATTCTGCTTGTGCTGCATGATGCGGAGCGCCAGTTGCAGATGTCCCTGCGCCTGCATTGGGCCACCCATCACGCCAAACGACATCAATGGCTGTCCCGCCGCATCCAGCGCAAACGCCGGAATAATGGTGTGGAACGGGCGTTTGCTTCCGGCCACCACATTCGGATGCTGCGGATCGAGTGAGAAGCCGCAGCCGCGGTTCTGCAAGCTGATGCCAGTATCCGGCACCACCACGCCCGACCCGAAGCCCATATAGTTGGACTGAATAAACGAAACCATCATGCCGCTGGCATCGGCAGTCGAGAGATACACGGTGCCGCTCTGCTGCGGGGATCCGAAGGTAAAATCACCGGCCTGATCAGGATTGATGAGCTGGGCGCGCTGTTTAAGATAGCTGTCGCTCAACAGCAGTTCTGCCGGGAACTCCAGATGGTCGTAGTCGGTGACGTAGCGATCCAGATCGACTAACGCCAGCTTCATCGCCTCAATGGATAAGTGCAGCCACGGCACGGAATCCGGCGTATAGCTGCCGATGTCCCACTGCTCGAGAATTCCGAGCGCAATTAAGGTGGCGATGCCCTGACCGTTGGGCGGCAGCTCCTGCACCGAACCGTTGGCAAACGGGCGTGATAGCAGATCCACCCAGTCGGCACGATGGTTGTTGAGATCGGCCATGCTGAGTGCTGCGCCGTGCTGTTCGGCAAATGCCACTATTTTCTCGGCTAGCTCACACCGATAGAAGGCTTCACCCTTGGTTTCGGCGATTTTCTGTAATGTCTCGGCCTGCGCCGGGTTACGGAACAGCTCACCGGCACGCGGCGGTCGGCCGTCTGGCGCAAAACACTCAACAAAACCCGGCTGAGACTTCAGTTTGTTGTAGCCGCGTTGCCACAGATGGGCGATCAGCGGCGAAACCGGGAAGCCGTCACGGGCGTATTCGATAGCCGGTTGTGCCAGCGTGGTCAGCGGCAGTGTGGCAAAGCGCTCGGCCAGCGTCACCCAGGCAGAAACGGCACCCGGCACGGTCACCGCTTCCCAACCGATTTCCGGCATGGTGCTCTTTCCGGCAAAGCGTTCTGCATTCCAGCTGGCGGGGGATCGGCCGGAGGCATTTAAGCCATGCAGCTCTTTGCCATCCCAGATAATGGCAAACGCATCGCTGCCAATGCCGTTGCCAGTGGGTTCCAGCACCGTCAGCGCCATCGCGCTGGCAATCGCTGCATCCACGGCATTGCCGCCCTGTTGCAACATGCGCATCCCCGCCTGTGCCGCCAGCGGCTGTGACGTGGCGACCGCATTGCGGCCCATCATTGGGGCACGGTGCGAGGCATAACTAACGTTGAAATCCAAATCGCTCATAATTTGACGTTCCTCTGCTTCATGCTGGTGCGCATCTGCCGCACTACTGTGCATCATCGGTAGGCAAAACATCGAGAATTTAATAATAAGTCAGATAATTCATGCTGATAGAAAATTGGCACTTTTTTTGAATGTGTAAAAGCAGATGCAGGAGCGATAGCGGGTAACCGACGTCGCCAGACAATTTGCAATGGGTCACTAGGGTTCCGGTCGAAAGATGCTGGTCCGAGAGTGACCGACCGTCCTCTGACGGTTACACGGCGGGACAAAAGCCCGGGAGGAAAGCGAGATCGTTGCTCGCCGCCTCCTGCTTTTTTCGCCCGATAACGCCAGAGGAACCATCATGATCAAAGCCTGCCTTCGCTTGCTGTTGCTTTGCACCGTCGCACTGTTCAGCGTCAATACGCTGGCTGCCGACAAACCCTCCTTCAAGATCTGTTGGTCCATTTACGCGGGCTGGATGCCGTGGGATTACGCCCAGCAAAGCGGCATCGTGAAAAAATGGGCCGACAAATACGGCATCGACATTCAGTTGGTGCAGGTCAACGACTACATCGAATCGGTGAACCAATACACCGCCGGGGGTTTTGACGGCTGCACCATGACCAACATGGATGCCCTGACTATTCCTGCCACCGGTGGCGTGGACAGCACGGCGCTGATTGTTGGCGACTACTCCAACGGCAACGACGGTATTCTGCTTAAAGGCAAAGGCAACATTGCCTCGCTGAAAGGCAAACCGATCAATCTGGTCGAACTCTCTGTGTCTCACTATCTGCTGGCGCGTGCACTGGAGAAATCCGGCATGAGCGAGAAGGATGTCAAAGTGGTGAACACCGCGGATGCCGATCTGGTGGCGGCGTTTGGCACCTCGGACGTGCACTCCATCGTGACCTGGAATCCGCTGCTGGCGGAAGCTGAGAAGCAGCCGGACAGCCATTTAATTTTCTCTTCAGCACAAATCCCCGGCGAAATCCTCGATCTGCTGGTAGTGAATACCGCCACCTTGAAAAAGTATCCGCAGCTGGGCAAGGCGCTGACCGGTGCCTGGTATGAAACCCTGAAAACCATGTCCGGTGCGAGTGACAGCGCCAAAGCTGCCCGCACGCAAATGGCGCAGGCTTCCGGCACCGATCTGGCGGGCTTCGATCAGCAGCTGGCCGCCACTCACTTGTTCAGCGATGCCAAAACCACCCTCGATTTTGTCGACAGCCCGCAGCTGAAAGCCACTATGCAGCTGGTCGCAGAGTTCTCCTTCAAGCACGGATTACTGGGAGAAGGCGCACCAAGTGCTGATGTGGTGGGCGTGGAAACGCCAGCAGGCAACTGGGGCGATACCAACAACCTGAAACTGCGCTTCACCGATGAGTTCACCAAACTGGCCGCTGCGGGTCAGCTATAAGCGAGACGATGCCGATGCGTAAATTGATCAACTACCAACCGCTGCCGCTTGGTCGCCTGCTGCTTGGCATCCTGCCGCTGCTGGCGCTGCTGCTGGTCTATCTGTTCGCGTCGGATGCGCGTCTCAGCCTGAACGCCGCAGACAAACTGTTGCCGGGGTTTAACGCGATGGGGGACGCCATCAGTCGCATGGCGTTTCAGCCCAGCCCGCGCACCGAGGAATACCTGCTGTGGACCGACACCGCCGCCAGCCTGATGCGTCTGCTGAGCGGCGTAGCGATCAGCGCACTGCTGGCGCTGGCGATTGGCCTGTTCACCGGCGCGCTGCCGGTGGTGCGGGCCGTGCTGGCACCGCTGGTGACGGTCGTCGCGCTGGTGCCACCGCTGGCGATTCTGCCGATTCTGTTTATCTGCTTTGGCCTGGGAGAAGTGTCGAAAGTGGTGCTGATCGTGATCGGCATTACCCCGCTGATTGCACGCGATTTACAGCTGCAGGTGGAGAAAATCCCGCGCGAGCAGCTGGTGAAAGCGCAGACGCTCGGTGGGCACAGCGCGCAGATTTTGTGGCGCGTGATCCTGCCACAGCTGATGCCGCGTCTGCTGGATGCGGTGCGTCTGTCGCTGGCGTCGGCGTGGCTGTTCTTGATTGCTGCCGAAGCGATTGCCGCCACTGAAGGGTTGGGTTACCGCATCTTCCTGATGCGCCGTTATCTGGCGATGGATGTGATTTTGCCCTACGTGGCGTGGATCGCGCTGCTGGCCTTTGTGCTCGACCTGCTACTGCGGCTGATCAGCCGTCGTTGCTGGCCGTGGTATCACGCGAAATAACGGGAGATCGAGCGATGCCATTACTGCAACTGAAAAATCTGGAAAAACACTACGGCGATCAGGTGGTGCTGGAGCGCCTCAATATCGATGTGGAAGAGGGGGAATTTGTGGCGATTGTCGGAGCATCCGGCTGCGGAAAAACCACCTTCCTCAACATGCTGCTCGGTACTGAATCACCGACCAAAGGGCAACTGCTGCTGGAGGGGAAGCCAATACCTGACGAACCCGATGCCCATCGCGGTGTGGTGTTTCAGCGCTACTCGGTATTCCCCCATCTGACCGTGCTTGGCAACGTGATGTTGGCCGAAGAGTTCAGCACCGCTCGTTGGTTGGGGCGCGTGTGGGGCAAAAAGCGCCAGGCGATTCGTCAGCGTGCGCAGGCGATGTTGGCTCAAGTTGGCCTGGAGCATGCGCAAAACAAATACCCGCACCAGCTCTCGGGCGGCATGCAGCAACGCCTGGCGCTGGCACAAGCGCTGATGAAACAGCCGCGTATCCTGCTGCTCGACGAACCCTTTGGGGCGCTCGATCCTGGCATTCGCAGCGAGATGCACCAGCTGATTACCCGCCTGTGGCAGCAGCATAACCTGACCATTTTTATGATCACACATGATTTGAAAGAGGGCTTCAGCCTGGCTTCGCGCCTGCTGGTGTTCGACAAACTGCGTCATGACCCACACGCGCCGCAAGCCTGGGGCGCGACTATCACTTACGATCTGCCACTCGACCGCGACCAGCCCGCTGCTGGCCTGCCGTCTGAGCCGCAGGTGGCTTAAAGGAGCACCACATGAATGCATATCAAACCCTGTTACCGGCGGGATCGCATTGGTCGCTGGTGATGCGCAGCGGCACCGCACTGACACTGACCGATATTGAAGGCGGCACCAACGTCGGAATGCTGTTCTACAACCCGGAAAATCTGCTGGAGCGCTACAACGCGCCCGATACGTTGAAGTGCCAGCACACTTTCCGTCTGACAGCCGGGCACTGCCTTTATTCCGATATGGGGCGCATTTTCTGCGGCATCGAAGAAGACAGTTTCGGCTGGCATGAGAGCGTTTGCGGCACCTTAAATGCTGAGCAAACCGCCGCACGCTTCGGCGCCAGCGACTATCAGCAGGCGCGAAATCTGCGCCATCAAAACGGCTACGACAGTTTCCTCGTCGAGCTGGCGAAATACGGCCTCGGCCAGCGTGATATGGCCTCTTGCCTCAACCTGTTTGCCAGGGTGCGCGCCGATGATAACGGCACGCTGCAACTGGAGCAGCAGGGTGCACCTGGCGCACAGGTGCGGCTGCGCTTCGCCATGGACACGTTAGTGATCCTGCACACCTGCCCGCATCCGCTGAGTGCCAGCAGCGAATATCCGCGCCAGCCGGTGCAGATCGCACTGGACGCCCTGCGCGCGCCGCTGCCGGAAATTTGCCTGGCGCGTGGTGAGAACCAGCGCGGTCTGCGCAACAACGCGCTCTATCAGCTGCAAGGAGAAATCTGATGATCACTGAAAGCTTACTCAATCCCGCCGAAGCGCCATTCCAGCAGCAGGTGAATGCCGGTGATTACTGGTTGCAGCGTATCGAAGCGGGCCAGACGTTGCGTATCACCGATCTGGAAGGTAATCAGGCTGCCGATACCCTGTTCTTCAATGCCGACGATACTGCCGAACGCTACAGCATGAGCGATACGCTGCGCGGGCAAAAAAATGTGTTTCTGAGTGCAGGCAGCGTGCTGCGTTCCAACTTAGATCGTCCGATGCTGACGATCACCGCCGATACCTGTGGCCGCCACGATACGCTGGGCGGTGCCTGTTCCTGTGAGAGCAACACCGTGCGCTACGACCTGGAGAAGCGTCATATGCACTCCTGTCGCGATAGCTGGATGCTGGCGGTGGCCGAAAAACCGGAATTCGGCCTGACACGCCGTGATATCACCCACAACATTAACTTCTTTATGAACGTGCCGGTCACGCACGACGGCGGTCTGACCTTTGCCGATGGCATTTCTGCACCGGGCAAATACGTCGAGATGGTGGCGCAGATGAACATCCTGGTGCTGATCTCCAACTGCCCGCAGCTCAACAATCCCTGTAACGGTTACAACCCGACGCCGATCTTAGTCAGCGTGTGGTGAATCTTTGACGCAACGGGACGACCCGTTTTAAAGCCGTCATTGTCCCTGCAGGACGACCTGCCGTAATAAGAGATTTCACTCATGATTAATCGCGTATTGATTGCCAACCGTGGCGCGATTGCCGTGCGCATCATCCGCACCTTGCAAGCCATGAACATCCGCGCGATTGCGGTGTATGCCGAAGCCGACCGCCACGCACGCCATGTGCGACTGGCCGATGAAGCCTGGTCGCTGGGCGAAGGGCAGGTGCGAGACACTTATCTGAATCAGCAAAAAATACTGGAAATTGCCGCACAGAGCGGGGCGCAGGCGGTGCATCCCGGCTACGGTTTCCTCAGTGAAAATCCCGAGTTTGTGACGCGCTGTGAAGCGGCCGGCGTGCAGTTCCTTGGCCCAACGACCGAACAGATGGCGGCATTTGGTTTGAAACATCGTGCGCGTGCGCTGGCACAGGAAAATCAGGTGCCGCTGTTGCCCGGCAGTGGTTTGCTGACTTCGCTGGACGAAGCGCGAGTGATGGCGGAACAGATTGGCTATCCGGTGATGTTGAAAAGCACCGCCGGTGGCGGCGGAATTGGCATGCAGCGCTGTGATGATGCCGAACAGCTGAGTGCGGCATTTACGCGTGTTAAACGTTTAGCAGGCAATAATTTCGCCGACGATGGCGTATTTTTAGAGAAGTTCATCGCCCGCGCGCGCCACATTGAAGTGCAGATTTTTGGCGATGGGGCCGGCAACGTCATCGCCCTCGGCGAGCGTGATTGTTCCGCCCAGCGCCGCAACCAAAAAGTGCTGGAAGAAACACCCGCGCCGGGACTGAGTGCGGCCGTTCGCGCCGAACTGCAGGCCACGGCGGTGCGTCTGGCGTGCGCGGTCAATTACCGCAGCGCAGGCACCGTGGAGTATGTCTACGATGATGCCAGCCAGCAGTTCTGGTTCCTTGAAGTGAACACCCGTTTGCAGGTGGAGCACGGCGTCACTGAAATGGTGTATGGCGTGGATTTGGTACGCTGGATGGTGGAGCTGGCGCAGCAAACGTTGCCGCCGCTGCACACCTTATCGACTGAGGCGCAGGGCCATGCGATACAGGTGCGCCTGTACGCCGAAGATCCGGCCAAACAGTTCCAGCCCAGTGCCGGTTTGCTTAGCCACGTTAAGTTCCCCGCAGAGATTGATGATGCCACGCTGCGTATCGACAGCAGCGTGGAAACCGGCATGGAGGTGTCGCCGTTCTACGATCCAATGCTGGCGAAAGTGATTGTGCATGCGGCCAACCGTGAAGTGGCATTGCGTAGCATGGCGCAGGCGCTGGACGCCACCGAGCTGTACGGTATCGAAACCAATCTGCTGTGGTTGCGCCATCTCTGTTCCCTGCCGGAAGTGCTGCAGGGCCGCATCATCACCGCCACGTTGGGCGGCGTGCAATGGCAACCGCCTACGCTGGATATCCTCAGCGGCGGCACTTTAACGACGGTGCAGGATGCGCCTGGCCGCGTCGGCTATTGGCACGTGGGTGTGCCGCCGTCGGGCCCGTTTGACAGCCGCGCGTTCCAGTTAGGTAATCGCTTATTGAAAAACGACGCGCAGGCGGCAGGGCTGGAGATCACCCTGCGTGGCCCCACGCTGCGTTTTAACCAGGCGTGCAGCTTTGTCATCACCGGGGCACCGATTGCCGCGCAGCTGGATCAGCAGACGTTAACGATGCACCAGATTGTCACCGCACAGGCCGGGCAAACCCTGACGCTAGGCGATATCAGCGAAGGGTGCCGCAGCTATCTGCTGCTGGCAGGGGGCTTGGATATCCCGCGCTATCTCGGTAGCCGCAGCACCTTTACGCTCGGCAAATTTGGCGGTCATGCCGGGCGCGCTTTGCGTGCGGGCGATGTGTTGCATCTTGCCGATCCGCAGGTGCTGGCAACGGCAGACTTGCCTGGCGAGTTGGTGCCGAAACTTAACGGCGAATGGCAGCTGCGGGTGATTTACGGCCCGCACGGCGCACCGACCTTCTTTACTGATGATGACATCGCGGAGTTCTTTGCCGCCGAGTGGCAGGTGCACTACAACTCCAGCCGCACCGGCATCCGCCTGATCGGACCGAAACCGACCTGGGCACGCAGCGACGGCGGCGAAGCGGGTATGCATCCCTCCAACATTCACGACAACGCTTATGCCTTTGGCACGGTGGATTTTACCGGCGATATGCCGGTGATCCTCGGTCCGGATGGTCCCTCACTCGGTGGCTTTGTCTGTCCGGCCACGGTGATCGAAGCCGATCTGTGGAAGCTCGGACAGCTCAAAGCCGGGGATCGCGTGCGCTTCCTGCCGATCGATCTCAGCAGTGCGGATCAACTGGCGCAGGCAGAGCGTGAAGCGATCATCAAACTGCAATCCGTACCGCTTACAGTGAACGCTGCGCTGCCCCTTATTGATCCACTATTGCACCATCAGGCGGCAGAAAATGGCCGCCCATCGCTCAGTGTGCGTGCGGCAGGTGACCGCTTCCTGCTGGTAGAGTACGGCGATTTGATGCTGGATATCGCCCTGCGTTTCCGTGTGCACGCGTTGATGCAACAGCTGCAAGCCCATCCGCTGCCGGGACAGCTGGAATTAACACCGGGCATCCGTTCGCTGCAGGTGCACTACGATGCACAGCGCTGTGCAAGAAGTGAGGTGTTGGCGCAAATTTTGCACATTGATAGAGAGCTGGGCGATCTCAGCGAGGCCGCCGTGCCATCGCGTACCGTGTGGTTACCGCTCAGCTGGGATGATGCGGCGTGCCGTGAGGCCATTACCCGCTACAGCCAGTCGGTGCGACCTGATGCACCCTGGTGCCCCAGCAATATTGAATTTATCCGCCGCATCAATGGCCTTACCAGCATTGATGAGGTGAAGGAGATCGTGTTCAGCGCCGCCTATCTGGTGATGGGGCTGGGCGATGTCTATCTCGGTGCACCCGTGGCGACGCCGCTCGATCCCCGTCATCGCCTGGTGACCACGAAGTACAATCCGGCACGCACCTGGACAGCGGAAAACTCGGTAGGTATTGGTGGCGCTTACATGTGCGTCTATGGCATGGAAGGGCCGGGCGGTTATCAGTTTGTCGGGCGCACCATGCAGATGTGGAATCGCGATCGGCAGACCGTTGCCTTCACACAGCCGTGGCTGCTGCGCTTCTTTGATCAAATCCGTTTCTATCCGGTTAGCGCCGAGGAATTGCTCAGCATTCGCGAGCGTTTCCCGTGGGGTGACTATCCGCTGCGGAGCGAAGAGGGCGAATTCCGCCTCGCAGATTATCAGGCGATGCTGGTGGAGCAGGCTGATGAAATCGACGCCTTCCAGCAACAGCGTCAGCAGGCTTTTGACAGTGAGCTGGCACGCTGGCGTGCCGAAGGGCAATTTACCTTCGACAGCCAGTTACAGGAACAGCGTGCAGAAGAAATTACGGTGCCTGCAGGGTGTAGCCCGGTAGAGAGCCAGGTGGCGGGCAGCGTGTGGCAATGGTTGGTTGACGAAGGCAGTGAGATTGAAGCGGGTGCCACGGTAGGCATACTCGAATCCATGAAGATGGAGATCCCGATCGTGGCGCCAGTCAGTGGAAAAATCCATTGTTTCTATCGCCAGGCCGGGCAGCAAGTGCAGGCGGGTCAATTGCTTATGGTGATCGATCCTTCTGCGGCATAAGTAAGAATAAAAAATAATCAGTAATCAGGCTGCAAAGCCGGGGATCTGACCCATAATTAGTAACCCGGCTGATTGTTGCATTGCTATGACATCTTTTCGCAGTGTGCAACAGGCTGTGTCCCGTAACGGTTTACTAAAACAATCAATCTCCACAGTCATTTTGGGGGCAGAAAGGCAGCAAATGAGGCCATCCCGTGAGCTTGCTACAGTAGGTATCTCGGGTGGACGAGAGCAGCCAACGCCTCAGTAAACAAAAGGACGAAGGGGAAGACCGTTGCGGGATACAGCCTGACTTCGCCGGGTTTCAGCGCCTGGTGGCGCTTACCTCTCTACTTTCACGTGCTTCATAGTGAGTTTTAAGGAGTTCTCTATGGAAATAAAAGATCCAATGGTCGAGTTATTGAGTAGCCTTGAGCAGATTGTTTTGACACGTGATGCACAGCCTTCCGTATCAGAAATTACACTCAACGCAGTATCCGTTCCCGAGCCACAGCGTTTACGCGAAATGACCGGCATGCAGGTGGATGAGTTCGCCCGCGTGATGGGGGTGAGCGTTTCATCTGTAAAAAGTTGGGAGGCGCAACGCACGCGCCCATCCGCTACGGCACGTAAACTGATGAAACTGCTGCAAGCAAATCCCTATCTGGGACGGCAGTTACTCGAGTAAGAAGACTATCGGTTCTCTGACCCGCCTGCACGGCGGGTTTTTTTTAGCTTAATCCGCCGTATTTTGCCGCCTGTTTCACAAACCAACTCTCTGGCACGCTGTGTGGTGGCTGCGCCAGTTGATCAATGCCGTGTTGAATAATCTGCTGAGCCTGTTGCCACAATTGTGGGTTTCCCTCATTCAGCAGTTGGATCTGTACCTTTTTCTCAATCAGGTAGATACGCGCAAAGTCGGGATCGAAATGCACAATGGCGCGGGTGTTATCGATGATATCGGCAAGCTTGATGGTTTGTGCATCGGGGCAGGCTTCGGCGGTATGACGGAAGTGAGCCAGTTTACGCGCGGCGCGGTTTTTCGCCTCGGGCTGCGCGCTGTCAGTCAGCATATCGACGAGCTTTGCGACACGCGGACCAAAATGGCTTTCAATGTCCTGTAAGGTGCTCGGTGTATCTTCAACGGTGTCATGCAGCCAGGCGGCGGCAATCATCTGTTCATCATCGGTGACGCTGCGCACCAGTTCGGCCACCGCTGCCGGGTGCACAATGTAAGGCTCATCGGTGTATTTGCGACGCTGGCCCGCAGCAGCATGTGCTTGCGTGGCATAACGGCGCGCTTGCTCTTCCAGTGAATCACGCATCTTTCACGCTCCGGAATAAAGTTGCTTGCAATTATCTAGCGCGCTATCTATATTGAATCGCATGAACAGTAATCAAGATGACAAAAAAGTGCAGCAGATGCCACTCCAGGTTGATCAACATCTCTGCTTCGCACTCTATTCCGCGAACCTCGCGATGCACAAAGTCTATCGCCAGCTGCTGGCTGAGCTGGAAATTACCTATCCGCAATATCTGGTGATGCTGGTGTTGTGGAATCAGGATGATGTGACAGTATCGGAGATTGGCGAGCAACTGTTTCTTGATTCAGCCACCCTGACGCCGCTGTTAAAGCGTCTGGAGGTCGCAGGTTTGTTGCGCCGCCAGCGTTCGCGTCGGGATGAGCGCCAGGTAGTGGTGACACTGACGGATGAGGGCCGTGCGCTGCGTGAACGGGCACAAAGCATTCCCGAAGCGGTGCGCTGCGCCACGGCCTGCGACGATGACACATTGATTGCATTAAAAAATCAGCTCGACGATTTGCGCGCCAATCTCAACCGCGCCAAATAAAGTATGCCGAGTGTCGTCAAGACGGCATTCTGACTATCAATGTCAAAACTGCGTATAGATATATAGTGCGCGATTATATAGTGAATAGTGAGGTTATCATGTCTTTAGATAAAGTTGTTTATACCGCAAAAGCCAAAGCCACTGGCGGCCGTGATGGTCGTGCGACTTCTTCTGACAATGTGCTGGATGTGAAACTGGGCGTACCAAAAGAGATGGGCGGCGCAGGCGGTGAAGTCACTAACCCAGAGCAGCTGTTCGCTGCGGGTTACTCAGCGTGCTTCCTGGGTGCGATGAAGTTCGTAGCCGGTCGCGACAAAATCACCATGCCGAAAGATGCGTGGATTGAAGGGGAAGTGGGTATTGGCCCAATCCCAACCGGTTTTGGTATTGAAGCCAAACTGAATATCCATCTGCCAGAAATGGATGCAGCAGAAGCGCAGAAGCTGGTGGATGCGGCACACATTGTTTGCCCGTACTCTAACGCGACCCGTGGCAATATTGATGTGACCCTGAACATCATTCGCTAAGGTCGCAGCCAGTTGAAAAAAGAGGCTCCGTCAGGGGCCTTTTATCATTTTATGGGGTCAGATCAATTATTGTCTGGTCTTACCATTGGTTAAATGTTCTACTGCTGCGCTGCATGCGCCTTCATTGCCGTTCCGGTTCAGATTCGTCCCGTTCCTGCTCTCTGCTTGCGCTTTTCTCGCTCACGGACGAACTCTATTGACTTTAAATAGTCACATTTAAGGTTGGTTTATTGACACCGGGTCAGGAATGAATAAGTAAATGAATTATATCAAAACGTTAACGCAGCAAAAGCTGTCGCTGTTGCTTGCGCTCTATCTCGGCATCTTGTTGAATTTGCCCATTTTTTATCGCCGATTTGACGGCTTCTTAACGAAATCCACGCTCTCTAACTGGCTTTCTGCGGTAGCCGAAGTGACGGCTGCGGTGCTGCTGACGTTTTTCCTGATGCGTCTGCTATCGCTGGGTGGTAAGTGGGTTTATCGCATCCTTGCCACGTTAACCGTGGTGATTTCCGTGGCTGCCGCCTATTACATGGCTTTCTTTAATGTGGTGATCGGCTACGGCATCGTGGCCTCAGTGATGACCACTGATGTCGATCTCTCTAAAGAGGTGGTCGGCATGCGCTTTGTGATGTGGATGGTGCTGGTCAGCGCGCTGCCGCTGCTGATGATTTGGCGCAATAACCTCAGCCAGACGTTGATTGAGCAATTAAAAACGCCGGGTCAGCGTCTGAAGCCAGCGGTGATTATGCTGCTGAGCGTCGCGCTGGTGTGGTTGCCGATTCGCTATTTCGACAAACTGCAAAAAGTGAATGAAGAGATCACCAATATCGATCTGCCAAGCTACGGCGGGGTGGTGGCACATTCGTATCTGCCTTCCAACTGGATAGCGGCATTAGGGCTATTTGCCTGGACCAAAGTTGATGAAGAGGTGGATGGAGCGGAGCTGCTCGATCCGGCGAAGAAGTTTACTTACGTGGCACCGCCAGGCATTGATGATACCTATGTGGTGTTTGTGATTGGCGAGACCACGCGTTGGGACCACATGGGTTTGCTGGGCTATGACCGCGATACCACGCCGAAGCTTTCCAAAGAGAAAAACCTGGTGGCGTTCCGTGGTGAGTCTTGTGATACCGCCACTAAATTGTCGCTGCGCTGCATGTTTGTGCGTGAAGGCGGCACCATGGATAACCCTGGCCGCACGCTGAAAGAGCAGAACATTTTTGCAGTGATGAAGGAGCTGGGCTTTACTTCTGAGCTGTTCGCCATGCAGAGTGAAGTGTGGTTTTACGATAACGCCGATGTGAATAATTTCTCGTTCCGTGAGCAGATTGGTTCTGAGAAGCGTAATCAGGGTAAAGCGGTGGATGACATGCTGCTGGTGCCGGAACTACAGGCCTCGCTGCAACGTTTCCCGAAAGGTAAGCATCTGGTGGTGTTGCACACCAAAGGTTCGCATTACCTTTATTCTCAGCGTTATCCGCGCAGCTTCGCACGTTATCAGCCGGAATGTATGGGCGTGGATGAGACCTGTAGCAAAGCGCAGTTGATCAATGCTTATGACAACTCGATTCTGTACGTCGATACTATGCTGGATAGCGTGCTCGATCAGCTACGTGATAAGAAGGCAATTGTGTTTTATGCCGCTGATCATGGTGAGTCGATCAGCGATAATATGCACTTACACGGCACGCCGCGTGAGATGGCGCCGCCGGAGCAGTTCCGCGTGCCGATGATGGTTTGGGCCTCTGATAAATATCTTGAAGATTCCACCAACCGCAGTAACTTCGAGCGTTTGCAGGCGCAGCAGCGCGTAGGGAAAACCCATCGTCATGTTGAGTTGTTCGATACCATTTTAGGCTGCCTGGGTTACAGTTCGCCGGATGGCGGGATTAAAGCGGCGAATAACTGGTGTCAGGCACCTGCGGCGACGGCGGCTAAAGCGTTGTAAGGGTTTTCTGGAAGGTGTTGAGCGGCAGGGCTTTTTGCGGTGCTGTTTGCTTTCCAGGCGATCGGGCGGATTTTACGGAAAAGGGATTGACGCTCTCCGGGGGGAGCAGTAATATTCGCCCCCATCGGCGAGTAGCGCAGCTTGGTAGCGCAACTGGTTTGGGACCAGTGGGTCGGAGGTTCGAATCCTCTCTCGCCGACCATATTTGAAGAAACCTGCTTGAAAAAGCAGGTTTTTTTTCGTCTGTCGATCGTGGAATCGGTGCCATCAGGATGGAAGATGCTCTTGTGCGGAGTTTCAAAAGCGGAACCGGTGCCGTCAGGAGTGAATACGGGGCCGCTGCGTAAAGTCGCTGTCTCGTCCCTGATCGCTCGACACACGCCATCCCTGGCGTGTAACGCTTTACTCCGCGG
>NZ_JZRH01000052.1:0-81693 GCF_000963985.1 Pantoea sp. BL1
AACTGACTGGCATTAGGCCAGCGCCATCCTTTTTAATCACATCAACATGGTGCCAAATCAGGCATACACAGGCAGACGCGCACAGATATCCAGTACCTTCTGCTTGGTGCGTTCAATGGTCGCTTCGTCGTTGATGTTGTCCAGCACGTCAGCGATCCAGCCAGCCAGTTCGCGCACATCTGCTTCTTTAAAACCACGACGTGTAACCGCTGGCGTACCGATACGCACACCGGAGGTCACAAATGGACTCTTCGGATCGTTAGGTACGCTGTTTTTGTTCACAGTGATGTTAGCACGGCCCAGCGCGGCATCAGCTTCTTTACCGGTCAGGTTTTTGCTCACCAGATCGATCAGGAACAGGTGGTTATAAGTACCGCCTGAAACGATGTTGTAGCCACGCTCCAACAGAACCTCAACCATTGCTTTGGCGTTTTTAGCCACTTGCTGCTGGTAGGATTTGAACTCTGGCTCCATTGCTTCTTTGAACGCCACCGCTTTACCCGCGATCACGTGCATCAGCGGGCCGCCCTGACCACCCGGGAATACCGCAGAGTTCAGTTTTTTGTACAGGTCTTCGTCACCGTTTTTCGCCAGAATCAGGCCACCACGTGGACCCGCCAGGGTCTTGTGGGTGGTTGAGGTCACGATGTGTGCATGAGGAACTGGGTTCGGGTACACATCAGCGGCGATCAGACCGGCAACGTGAGCCATGTCAACGAACAGGTAAGCGCCCACGCTATCTGCGATTTCGCGCATTTTTGCCCAGTCGCACACGCCAGAGTATGCAGAGAAACCACCGACGATCATTTTTGGCTTATGCGTTTTAGCCAGCTCAGCCAGTTCGTCGTAGTTGATTTTGCCGGTTTCGTCGATGCCGTAAGGGATGACGTTATACAGCTTGCCTGACAGGTTCACTGGTGAACCGTGCGTCAGGTGACCACCGTGCGCCAGGTTCATACCGAGGATGGTGTCGCCCGGCTGCAACAGCGCAGTGTAAACCGCGAAGTTAGCCTGTGAGCCAGAGTGCGGCTGCACGTTGGCAAAGTCTGCGCCAAACAGCGCTTTCGCGCGATCGATCGCCAGCTGCTCAACGATATCAACGTATTCACATCCGCCGTAGTAGCGTTTGCCCGGATACCCTTCAGCATATTTGTTGGTGAGCTGTGAACCTTGCGCCTGCATAACGCGTGGGCTGGTGTAGTTTTCAGAAGCAATCAGTTCGATGTGCTCTTCCTGACGCACCTTCTCTTGCTCCATAGCCTGCCACAACTCGGCATCATAATCGGCAATGTTCATATCACGCTTTAACATCCGGCATCTCCTGACTAGCTAACTTTTTTAACGGCAGTTTAGGCCCCGGCAAGGGGCGAAGGCCAACAGTGTAAACGGTTTTGTCAGGTGACGGTAGCGCCAACACCCTCTTTTTACGCAAACGATTGGCACGGCGCTGGAACGGGTTTTTTACGCATTTTTGCAAGCTTGTAAATCACGATATTTGCTCATGCTGAAGGGGAATATTTTTCAGGTTTGTGGGCCAGCTTCCAGCTTCGGCACTTAACCCGCAAACAAAACGGGGGATTTACAGGCAAGATGAACGATCATAAGATGCATTTAAAATACATGTTTAAAATCACTGCGAGGCCTTCACCATGTTAGATGCACAAACTATCGCTACCGTTAAGTCTTCCCTGCCCGCTATTGCTCAGCTTGGCCCGCAACTCACTGGCCACTTCTATCAGCGTTTGTTAACGCAACACCCGGAACTGAAAAACGTCTTCAACATGAATAATCAGCGCAGCGGCAATCAGCGTGAGGCGCTGTTTAATGCCATTGTTGCCTACGGCAGCAACCTGGAGAATCTGGCAGTGCTGCTGCCGGCGGTAGAGAAGATTGCGCAGAAGCACACCAGCCTGAATATTCAGCCCGCGCAATATGCGGTAGTCGGCGAAACGTTGCTGGCCACCATCGAAGAGTTACTCAATCCCGGCGATGACGTCTTGCAGGCATGGGGCAAAGCTTACGGCGTGCTGGCGGATGTGTTTATCCAGCGTGAAGAAGCGATTTATTGCGCCTCAGAAGAGAAAGTCGGCGGCTGGCGTGGCGCGCGTGACTTCCGTATTCGCACCATCAACACTGAAAGCTCCGTGATTAAAAGTTTTGAGCTGGTACCTAACGATGGTCAGCCCGTCGCTGATTTTCTGCCCGGACAATATCTGGCCGTTAGTCTGCGACCTGAAGGAAGCGAAAATATCCAGCATCGCCAGTATTCACTCACCCATCTACCTAACGGTAAATCCTATCGTATCGCAGTGAAGCGCGAGGAGCACGGCAGCGTTTCCGGTTGGCTGCACACCCATGCCAAGGTCGGTGATATTGTGCAATGTGCGGCTCCAGCAGGTGATTTCTATCTGCAAACGACAGGAAGCGCGCCGGTCACGCTGATTTCTGCCGGAGTCGGCCAAACCCCAATGCTGGCGATGTTAGCCAGCCTGGCCGAGCAACAGTATGCAGGCGCGGTTAACTGGTTGCATGCGGCCGAATGCGGTACACAGCATGCTTTTGCGGATGAAGTGCAAGCCACAGGTGCTCGCCTGCCACATTTCGCCAGCCATATCTGGTATCGCGAGCCGGAAAGCGTGGACAGTGGCCGTTTTGATGCGCAGGGATTAATGGATCTCGCAGGCATCTCCAGCCAATTGAATCAGGCCGACCGCCAGTTCTGGCTCTGCGGCCCCCTGCCATTTATGCAGTTTGTCGCGCGGCAGCTGGTCGATGCCGGTATCAGTGCCGATCGTATCCATTATGAAGTTTTTGGCCCGCACAAAGTGCTGTAAACAAAAAAAGCCTGCATCATGCAGGCTTTTTAACAGGCTAACGAAGGGGCTTAGATCGCCTCTTCGTCCTCTTCACCGGTACGGATACGCACCACGCGCGCCACGTCGAACACAAAGATTTTGCCGTCGCCGATTTTGCCGGTCTGCGCGGTATTCATAATGGCTTCAACGCAGGTGTCGACGATGTCATCACCGACCACCATTTCGATTTTCACTTTTGGCAGAAAATCGACCATGTACTCCGCGCCACGATACAGCTCAGTGTGGCCTTTCTGGCGACCAAAACCCTTCACTTCACTGACCGTCATCCCGGTGATGCCCACTTCAGCCAACGCTTCGCGCACATCATCGAGTTTGAATGGTTTAATAATTGCATCGATCTTTTTCATGACAGATCCTTTTTTCACTCCCTCCATGATGGACGGATAACAAGTAGTATATACCCGTCCTGCTTCAAGTTGCAGAGGGGTTGGCGGCTCTCTTTTCCCCAAATCGCTTGAAGAAGTAAGCTCATCGGGATGCTTTCGTTTGCCGCCTGACTGCAACTCAAATTATTTGGGGTAGTCAATGGATGAATCAATATGCCGCAGCAAGCTACTCTTTAAATTCACTGGCGTCCAGCTCATGGCGTGACAGCAGCTTATAGAATTCTGTACGGTTACGTCCAGCCAGACGCGCAGCGTTGGTGACATTTCCTTTGGTCATTTGCAGCAATTTGCGCAGATAGTTGAGCTCAAATTGATTACGTGCCTCAACAAAAGTCGGCAGCGCCGTATTTTCACCTGCTAACGCCTGCTCAACCAGCGCATCACCGATCACGGGTGATGTGCTCAGCGCGACACACTGCTCAATCACGTTGACCAGCTGCCGCACGTTGCCAGGCCAGCTGGCCCCCACTAAGCGTTTCATCGCATCCACAGAGAAGCTGCGCACGAAGGGTTTATGGCGTTCGGCCGACTGGCGCAACAGATGGTTCGCCAGCAGCGGAATATCTTCTGCACGTTCATGCAGCGCCGGAATCTTAAGATTCACCACATTGAGACGATAGTAGAGATCCTCGCGGAAACTCTTTTTCTCCATCGCTTTGGGCAGATCGCGATGCGTGGCTGAGATGATGCGCACGTTGATATCGACATCCCGATTACTGCCAAGCGGACGCACTTTTCGCTCCTGCAAGACGCGCAGTAATTTGACCTGCAACGCCTGTGGCATATCACCAATTTCATCAAGAAACAGCGTGCCACTCTCCGCCGCCTGAAACAGCCCTTCACGCGCACTCACGGCACCGGTGAAAGCCCCTTTGGCGTGACCAAACAGCTCTGACTCCAGCAGTTGCTCCGGTAGCGCACCACAGTTAATGGCAATAAACGGCTTGTTTGCACGCGGGCTGGCGGCGTGAATCGCCTGAGCCAGCACCTCTTTGCCGGTACCGCTCTGGCCGTTAATCAACACGCTAACGTCGGATTGCGCCACCATGTGCGCCTGATCCAGCAAACGCAGCATCAATGGATTGCGCGTTACCACGGCCTCACGCCAGGTGTCATCGCTGACCGGCGCGCGCTGTGCCAGCGCTTCATCAATGGCTTTGTACAGCGCGTCACGATCCACTGGCTTCGTCAGGAAACTGAACACCCCCTGCTGCGTAGCGGAAACCGCTTCGGGGATCGAGCCGTGCGCCGTAAGAATGATCACCGGTAAACCTGCATGGCGCTTCTGGATTTCGCCAAATAACGCCAGCCCGTCCATTTCATCCATACGCAGGTCGCTGATCACCAGATCAACTTTCTCTTTCTGCAACTGGCGCAGCGCATCCGGGCCACTTGCGGCGGTGGTCACCTGATAGCCTTCACTGCTTAAGCGCATGCCAAGCAGTTTTAGCAGGCCGGGATCGTCATCCACCAGCAGTAAACGTGCAGACTGTTTCATGGTCACTGATCCTCACTTTGTGCATCACTGGCACCGTGCGATGTATCGCTGCTGTCCGCCGGTTTACGGGACGACAACTGACGTTCGATGTCAGTTAAGCGCTCAAGCTTACGCTGAGTCTCCTCCAGTGATTGACGCAGTTTGGTTTGCTGCTGGCGCAGGCTATCCAGCTCAGTATCGTGGCTTTGCTGGAGTGCAGCATAGCGGCTGCGTTCACCGCTTAACGCTAACTGCGCCGCCTGATTGCTACGCCACAACATCAATAACGGGCGCACGGAGGCTGGATAGGAAGCGCTATAACCGTCTAGCGTATCGACGAACTGGCGGCGCTCAAAGGGCGTCACATTGCCATTTGCCAGCAGAATGCCTTGTTTAAAAGCACGCGCCCAGCCTTGTACTGGCCAGCGTCGTGCCTCAGCCCGCGCTTCCGCTGGAGATAAACGCTCACCACAGTCGATAGCACGCTGCCAGTAAAGGGGGTTGCTCATTGCTACTGGCGTTTCAATCTTCCACACTTTTTGACAATCGGTGGCCAGATAATCAGGCAACCGCACTTCTGGCTCAGGAAGATTGGTGCCATCGTGTAACGCGCTGCCCGTGGACGGTGTCTGGCAGGCACTCAAGCCAAATGCCACCAACGCGCAGCTAAAAAGTTTAATCAGGGTGTGTTTCATTAATCAGGCATTCCCGGCGCTGGTCGTCAAAATGATTCGAAAACAGACATCCGCATCCTTGCGCGTTACCAATTGCAAATCGCCCTGCATCCTGCGCAGGCAATCTTTGGCGATGCTTAACCCCAGCCCGCTGCCTTTAACCGGCCCTTTGCGCTGCTGGCTGCCCTGAAAAAAGGGCTCAAAAATCATCGCCTGCTCTTCAGCCGGAATGGGTATGCCGGTGTTCGCCACCTCAATCCACACCTGGTTGCCTTTCTGTTGGCTCTGCAGCCAGATGTTACCGGATTCGCTGCCGTAGTTCACGGCGTTCGAATAGAGGTTATCGATGACCCTTTGCAGCAATGTTGCCTCTGCCAGACAGTGCGCCACCTGAAGATCAACATGGGTGGTGATCTGACGCGCACCGGCGGGCAATGAATGGATTTTAACGACCGCATCAACGATGTCATTGATTGCGACCGGCTCCAGCGCCATGGGGCCATCCGCCAGTTTGCGGTTGTAATCCAAAAGTTGTTCGATGAGACGCTGCAAATGGCGGCTGCTGGTGTCAAGGATCGCCACCACTTCCTGCTGTTCCGCATTGAGTGGCCCAGCCACCTGATCGGCCAATAATTCCGTGCCCTCTCGTAAGCTGGCAAGCGGGGTTTTCAGTTCGTGTGAGAGATGACGCAGAAACTCATGTCGCTGCTCTTCCAGCCAGCTTAAGCGCTCACTCAGCCACACGATGCGCTGACCGAGTGAACGGATTTCACGAGGGCCGCGAAAACTCACGCTGTCGCCGAGCGCTTTGCCTTGCCCAAGTCGGTTAATCATCCGTTCTACGCGTTTTACCGGGCCGATAATCATGCCGGTAAACAGCAACACCAGCGCCAGACTAATCAGAAACAGAATCAGCGCCTGCCAGCCGAAGAACTGACCGCGGTCGGCGATTTCGCGCTGGAGCTGCAAGCCACGCGAAAACACCACTTCACGCGTCTCCTGCACCATTTGCGCATTGGCATCAGAAAAATGTTCGAGGGCCGTGGCGGCTTTTGCCACTGGGTTACCGTTGTCACACTGCACACTGGCGAGCTGCGGCAAAGTTTCCTGCAGCGCTTTGAATGATGGAAGCTCTGGCAGGCTATCCGCATGGCTGGTGAGCATCTGGCCATAACGCGTCCACTGCGTTTGATAAAGCTTTTGCAAGGTGGCATCACCCAATACGCAATATTGACGATAACTGCGTTCCAGTTCGAGCGCCGTGCGCGCCATCGCTTCGCTGCGGCGTACGTCGGTAAAGGTATTGCGATTGGTATCTGCAGCCTGATTACTGAGCGCAGACAAACTTTCCCAGGCTTGCCACGCCAGCACCAGCAATGGTAGCAGGACCAGCAAAAAAGCCATCAAGACTAACTGCCGCAGGGATCGGGGAAACAGACGCCATCTCTTCACTACCGCGCATCCTTCAATGTGAGCTGCTGGCATGCTAACGAAGTATTAATAGGGAAGAAAGTACAGAAAGGAAAACGGCAGCCCTTTTGGGCTGCCGTGAGAGCGACGCCTCAGCATCGCTTGCAAAATAGGTGGAGCCTAACTCAACGTTGCGTCCGATGCTTGATAACGTTGCAAAGCAAGCGATTATCGGTTGGGTGGACGGCAGGCTCCGTTTGGTGCGTCATTCGAATTTTATGAGCTCAACCGCAGTGCGGGGCAATCATAGACAGGAGAATGAGCAACGCTGTGAGTATAGCAACTATCGTGCCAGAAATGAAATAGCATTGATTATCAGAGAAATGCGAGGTGTGACGCACTATTTTATGAAAAAGCGGACCGGCTGGTCTGACGAAAGTGTCGCTGATCAGCAACGAGTTAAAGGATGAAAAATTGAGTCAATATAAATCAATAATTTAAATGTCACCATTTAGCGACATCTTACTTTCGTGTTTGTCGCCAATTTCCGACAGTTTTATAAGCCAGCCAAAGTCAGTCATGGCGTAATGGAGTGAATGAGTGAATGAGTGACTGAGTGAGTGACTGAGTGAGTGACTGAGTGAGTGACTGACTGAGTGAGTGACTGAGTGAGTGAGTGAGTGAGTGAGTGAGTGAGTGAGTGAGTGAGTGAGTGAGTGAGTGAGTGAGTGAGTGAGGCCTGACGGACTAAAGAAAGGCCGCCTTGCGGCGGCCTCTGATGCTGCTGGCTAAATTAGCCCAGCTGCTTGCGTGCGTTGCGGAAGATACGCATCCACGGGCTGTCTTCGCCCCACTCTGCTGGGTGCCAGGAGTTGCTCACGGTGCGGAACACGCGCTCTGGGTGCGGCATCATAATAGTGACGCGACCGCTTTCGTTGGTTACCGCAGTGATACCGTTCGGCGAGCCGTTCGGGTTGGCTGGGTAATTTTCGGTCACTTTACCGAAGTTGTCTACGAAGCGCAGCGCCACCAGACCTTTGCTTTCCAGCTGGGCCAGATGTGCACCGTCACGCACTTCCACGAAACCTTCACCGTGCGACACGGCAATTGGCATATGAGAACCGGCCATGCCGTCCAGCAGCAACGATGGACTCGCAGCCACTTCGACCAGGCTGAAACGTGCTTCAAACCGCTCTGACTGGTTACGTACAAAGCGTGGCCACAGTTCGCTGCCCGGAATCAGCTCACGCAGATTCGACATCATCTGGCAGCCGTTACATACGCCCAGCGCCAGCGTCTGTGGACGGTGGAAGAAGTTTTCGAACTCATCACGCACACGGCCGTTGAACAGAATCGATTTCGCCCAACCTTCACCTGCCCCCAATACGTCACCGTAAGAGAAGCCACCGCACGCGACCAGCGCCTGGAACTCTTCCAGGCCGCGGCGGCCCGCCAGCAGATCGCTCATGTGCACATCGACTGCGGTGAAACCAGCACGGTGGAAGGCAGCCGCCATCTCAACGTGGGAGTTCACGCCCTGCTCACGCAGCACGGCAACACGAGGACGCGCACCTGTGGCGATCATCGGCGCAGCAACATCTTCTTCTGGCTTGAAGGTCAGATGGACGTTCAGGCCAGGATCGTTGTCGTCTTTCTTCGCTTCGTGCTCTTGATCGGCACAGGCAGGGTTGTCACGCAGACGCTGCATCTGCCAGGTGGTTTCTGCCCACCAGGTACGCAGCGTGGTACGGCTTTCGCTGTACACCGCGCTGTCGCCAGAACGGATGACAAAGCGATCGCCCGGCAGTGCCTGACCAATCACATGCACATTGCTGCTCAGACCATGGTCGGCAAACACTTTCTCAACGGCTGCACGATCAGCGGCATTAATCTGGATCACTGCACCCAACTCTTCGGTGAACAGTGCTGCCAGCGCATCGTTACCCAGCGCGGCGATATCGGCTTCGATACCGCAGTGACCGGTGAAGGCCATTTCAGCCAGCGTGACCAGAAGGCCGCCATCAGAACGGTCATGGTAAGCCAGCAGCTTCTGCTCGGCCACCAGCGCCTGAATAGCGTTGAAGAAACCTGCCAGCTGCGATGCATCACGCACGTCGGCTGGCTTATCGCCTAACTGACGGTAAACCTGTGACAGTGCGGTAGCACCCAAGGTGTTTGCGCCGTTGCCCAGATCAATCAGCATCAGCAGGTTATCCTGGTCAGCTTGCAGTTGAGGCGTTACGGTGCGGCGCACGTCTTCTACACGCGCAAAGGCGGTGATCACCAGCGACAGCGGCGAGGTCATCTCACGCTCTTCGGTACCCTGCTGCCAGCGGGTTTTCATCGACATCGAGTCTTTGCCCACTGGAATCGTGATGCCCAGCGCCGGACACAGCTCTTCACCGACCGCTTTCACTGCCGCATATAAACCGGCATCTTCACCCGGGTGACCCGCTGCCGCCATCCAGTTCGCAGACAGCTTCACACGCTGCAGTGAACCAATCGCAGTGGCCGCCAGGTTGGTCAGCGCTTCACCGACCGCTAAACGGCCAGATGCAGCGAAGTCCAGCAAGGCTACTGGAGCGCGTTCGCCCAGTGAGAAGGCTTCGCCGTGATAGCTATCCAGGCTGGCGGTGCTCACTGCACAGTTCGCGACCGGGATCTGCCATGGGCCGACCATCTGGTCACGCGCCACCATACCGGTTACCGAACGGTCACCGATGGTAATCAGGAAGGTTTTCTCTGCCACAGTTGGCAGATGCAGTACGCGATTAACGGCGTCAGCCACGGTAATACCGTCACGCACCAGCGCATCGCCTTTAGCCTGCTGAGTGGCAACATCACGCGTCATCTTCGGCGTTTTGCCCAACAGCACGTCTAACGGCATGTCGATAGGGTTGTTATCGAAGTGGCTATCCGCCAGGTTCAGGTGCAGCTCTTCGGTGGCTTCACCGATCAGCGCATATGGCGCACGCTCACGCTTACACAGCTCGTCAAACAGCGCCAGCTGAGCCGGTGCCACCGCCAGCACATAACGTTCCTGAGATTCGTTACACCACACTTCCAGCGGGCTCATGCCTGGCTCATCGTTGAGGATGTCGCGCAGGTTGAAGTTACCACCACGGCCGCCATCGCTCACCAGCTCTGGCATGGCGTTCGACAGACCGCCTGCACCCACATCGTGGATGAACAGAATCGGGTTGTCTTCGCCCAGCTGCCAGCAGCGGTCGATCACTTCCTGGCAGCGACGCTCCATTTCCGGGTTGTCGCGCTGGACTGATGCAAAATCCAGATCCGCATCAGACTGACCAGACGCCATTGAAGAGGCTGCTCCGCCGCCGAGACCGATGTTCATCGCAGGCCCGCCGAGCACGATCAGTTTCGCGCCAACCACGATCTCACCCTTCTGCACGTGGTCAGCTCGGATGTTACCAATACCGCCCGCCAGCATGATTGGCTTATGGTAGCCACGCAGTTCTGAGCCATTATGGCTGTTCACGCGCTCTTCATAAGTACGGAAGTAACCGTTCAGTGCAGGACGGCCAAATTCGTTGTTGAACGCTGCGCCGCCTAGTGGGCCTTCAGTCATGATATCCAGCGCGGTAACAATACGCTCCGGCTTACCAAAATCCTCTTCCCACGGCTGTTCAAAACCAGGAATACGCAGGTTAGAGACGGAGAAACCGACCAGGCCCGCTTTTGGCTTCGCGCCACGTCCCGTTGCGCCTTCATCACGGATTTCACCGCCGGAACCGGTCGCAGCACCTGGCCACGGCGAAATCGCGGTGGGGTGGTTATGGGTTTCCACCTTCATCAGGATATGCGCCTCTTCCTGATGGAAGGTGTATTCGCCCTTCTGCGCATCGGCGTAGAAGCGGCCCACTTTTGAACCTTCCATCACCGCGGCGTTGTCTTTATAAGCAGACAGCACGTGCTCAGGATTATGCTCAAAAGTGTTTTTGATCATTTTAAACAGCGACTTCGGCTGTTTTTCACCGTCGATAATCCAGTCGGCGTTGAAGATTTTATGACGGCAGTGCTCGGAGTTTGCCTGGGCAAACATATAGAGCTCGATGTCGTTCGGATTACGGCCCAGTTTGGTGAAGGCATTCAGCAAATAGTCGATTTCGTCATCGGCCAGCGCCAGGCCCAGCGTGGTGTTGGCCTGTTCCAGTGCAATGCGACCGGCACCCAGCACATCAACGCTTTTCAGCGGCTGTGGTTCATGATGCGCGAACAGCTGCTGTGCTTCATTCAGGTCACCGAACACGGTCTCCATCATGCGGTCATGTAGCAGGCTAGCCAGCTGTTGCCATTGCGCTTCCGTCAGCTGCGGTGCCTGCACATAGAAGGCCATGCCGCGTTCGAGGCGGATAACCTGGGGCAGATCGCAGTTGTGCGCGATATCGGTGGCTTTTGATGACCACGGAGAAATGGTGCCGGGACGCGGCGTCACCAGTAACAGACGCCCTTGTGGCGCGTGCTCGGCGAGAGAAGGACCGTATTTCAGCAGACGTTGCAGGCGGGCATGTTCATCCGCACTGAGCGGTGCACTGACATCGGCAAAATGGACGTACTCGGCGTAAATATCACTCACTGGCAGGTGAGCGTCCTGAAAGCGGGTCAGCAGTTTGTTTACACGAAATGCCGACAGAGCGGGCGAACCACGCAGAATTTCCATCATCAAAGATCTCTCGTCTTCGAAGCGCCGGGCGACGCTTCATTGGGCGCAACAGGGGAAAACGGGCGGTATTATAGAGAAACAGCACGGGTTACGAAACCGTTTGCGCATAAAATCTGGCACTCAGCATTTGGCTGAATTTTGCACAATTCTTGCTATATAAGTTGCCCTGCTGCGCTTTGTTGCGCAAAATGCCCATCGCTCTGGGAGTGAAAACAACATAAATACTGCCTTTTAAAAGACAGAGGCCTGTGAGCCATTACGAGACAACTATTTGAAACGCCTGAAAATAAACTATCTGCTGATCGGTCTGATCACCGTGCTGCTTGCGCTGGCACTGTGGCCTTCAATCCCCTGGTACGGGGGCGGAAAAGACGCGTTATCGCAGATTAAATCACGTGGAGTGCTGCGCATCAGTACCGTCAACTCCCCGCTGACTTACTACACCATCAATAATGCACCAGCCGGTATGGATTACGAGCTGGCGAAACGCTTCGCCGATTATCTTGGCGTCAAACTCGAAGTTACGGTGCGTCCGAACCTCGGCGATCTGTTTGACGATCTGGACGATGGTAAGGCGGATTTGCTCGCAGCTGGGCTGATCTACAACGGTGAACGCCTTGCCCACTATCAAAGTGGACCGAGCTACTACTCTGTTTCGCAGCAGTTGGTGTACCGCATTGATAAGCCACGGCCGAAGACGCTCGGCGATTTGAAAGGCCGCCTGATTGTGCAGTCCGGTTCGGCATATCTGTCAACTTTACGTTCCGCCAAAGCTGACAGCTATCCCGATCTCGATTGGGCGATCTCTACCGATCAGGGACAGAAAGCGCTGCTGGAAGCCGTCGCCGACGGCAAGCTGGATTACACCGTGGGCGATTCGGTCACCATCGGCTTATTGCAGCGCATCCATCCGCAGCTGGCCGTCGCATTTGACATCACCGATGAAGAACCGGTTACCTGGTATCTGCCACGCAATGATGATGACAGTCTGAATGCGGCAATGCTCGACTTCTATAGCCAGATGGGCGAAGAAGGCACCATGGCGCGCCTCGAAGAGAAGTATCTCGGTCACGTTGGCACTTTTGATTACGTGGATACCCGCACCTTCCTGCGCGCGATTGATAACACGTTGCCGGATATCAAACCGTTGTTTGAGAAATACGCGGCGAGCATGGACTGGCGTCTGCTGGCAGCCATCTCTTATCAGGAGTCGCACTGGAATCCGCAGGCGACCTCGCCGACCGGCGTGCGCGGTATGATGATGTTGACGCGTAACACCGCTGACAGCCTCGACGTCAACGATCGCCTTGATCCTGAGCAGAGCATCCGTGGTGGCAGCGAATACCTGCAACGTATGATGGAGAAGGTGCCGGACACCATTCCTGATGATGAGCGCATCTGGTTTGCATTGGCGGCGTATAACATGGGCTATGCGCACATGCTGGATGCCCGCAAGCTGACGGCCAAACAAGGCGGTAATCCTGATAGCTGGGCCGATGTCAAACAGCGTCTGCCGATGCTGAGTCAGAAGCGTTATTACGCGCAAACCTCCTACGGCTACGCGCGGGGCCATGAAGCTTACAACTATGTAGAGAACATCCGTAAGTATCAGATCAGTCTGGTGGGATATCTGCAGGAACAGGAGAAGCGCATCGCTCAGCAGTCGGCGCTGGAAGCCGAACTGGGCGCCGGTTACCCGGCGGTCGAACCTAAGATTGCGATGAACTAACCTTCGCGCTGCGCCTGCCGCAGCGCTTTCTTTTGCTCGCGGCGCATGCGGAAGAAATCACTTAACATCCCGGCGCACTCGTCCGCCAGTACACCGCAATCAATCTGAATCTGATGATTCATGCCTGGATGACCAATCACGTCCATGAGCGAGCCCGCTGCGCCCGTTTTCTCATCTTTTGCGCCATAGACGAGCCGCGTAATGCGGCTGTGCACCATCGCACCGGCGCACATCACGCACGGCTCCAGCGTCACATACAACGTGGTGTCGAGCAGGCGATAGTTTTCGAGAATTTTACCGCCCTGGCGCAGCGCCATGATCTCGGCATGCGCGGTCGGATCGCACTGACCAATCGGCCGATTCCAGCCTTCACCGATCACTTTATCGCCCTGCACTAATACCGCGCCCACCGGCACTTCGCCCTGTACCCACGCGCGACGCGCCAGCTCCAGCGCATGGCGCATCCAATATTCATCAGTTTGTGGGTTCACCGGGCAGCTCCTGCGGATTTAAAGGCGGCGCATTATAGACGGAATCGCCGCATGATTCACTCCAGCTGTTGCAGCTCACCGCGTGATGTTACCCGCCAGCGATGCTGGCAGAAGAACAGCAGCGGGTTATCCTGTTTACTGTCGCTGTAACCGCTGTAGAGTTGCAATGGTGTACCAATCTTCTCTTCGAGTTGAGCAACCTTCTCATGCCCGAGGCAACGCATGGCTAATACGCGCCCCCCTAAACCGGGTTGCATCTGGCTGGCAATCAGTTGAACGCGCGGCAGAAAGGCCGAATCAAAATAGACCTGCTCCACCAGTGATTGTGGCGAACCGGTGATCAGCCACACATCCGCATCATCGCTGCTGAGATAATCCGTCAGACGTTGTTGCACCACCGGAAAAGCGGTGACGCGCTGGCGGAACCATGTCGCGAACGCGGCCTCACGCTGACGCAGGCGCAGCTCACTGTGGCCGAAGGTAATGGCCCATAGCAACAAGCTCATTGGCCAGCGTGCAGCGCGCCCTTTAAACAGCATTCCCAGACCAATCACCGGCAACAGCGGCACCACCAGCAACAGGTTGATCGGCTGACGTCGCAGCAGATAACGCATAAAGGTGCCAAACATGTCCTGCTGATGCAGCGTGCCATCGAGATCGAAAAACACCACGCGGCGTTGCGTACCCTTTGTCAAACTCCACTCCTTATCTTTCCTTTCTACGGCTTGCCCTACAGTGTAGCCAGCTTCAACGGCGGGGGCGAAAGCAGTCATTTTTAATTCCAATGACCACAATGCCAGCTGAATAGTTTATTCTTTGTGTCGGCGTGCTGTCATTAAAACCTGACGGTGCGAAAAGAGACTAAGCTCAAGCGGGATTAGATGGATTAAGGATCGAACATGAGTTCATTGCTGCGAATTCGCCAGCTCTACCCTCGACTGGCGCTAAATGAGCGTCGGCTGGCGGATTTTTTGCTGTCGCAGCCGGATCGGGCACGGCATCTGAGTTCACAAAAACTGGCTGAGGAATCGGGCGTCAGCCAGTCAAGCGTGGTGAAGTTTGCCCAAAAATTGGGCTATAAGGGATTTCCTGCGCTGAAACTGGCGCTGAGTGAGTCGCTGGCGGATCGTGACGCCATCACCGTGCACAATCATATTCTCAGCGACGATCCCCTCAAAGTGGTCGGCGAAAAATTACTGACTGAGAAGATTTCCGCTATCCGCGCCACGCTGGATATCAACAGTGAAGAGAAGCTGCTGCAAACCCTGCAATTGCTGAAAAACGCCAACCGCATTTTGTTAGTGGGCATCGGTGCGTCGGGGTTAGTGGCGAAAGATTTCTCATGGAAGCTGATGAAGATTGGCATCAACGCGGTCGCTGAGCAGGATATGCATGCTTTACTGGCGAGCGTGCAGGCGATGGCTCCGGGGGATGTGCTGCTGGCGATTTCCTATACTGGCGAGCGGCGTGAAATTAACCTTGCGGCGCAGGAGGCCGCGCAGCTGGGGGTCGACGTGCTGGCGTTTACCGGCTTTACCCCCAACTCACTGCAACAGTGCGCTTCCATATGCTTGTACACCGTTGCCGAGGAGCAAAGCACGCGCAGTGCCGCGATCTCATCCACCAGTGCACAACTGGCGTTGACCGACCTGCTGTTTATGGCGTTGGTACAAAACGATCCAGAACGCGCTTCCAGCCACATACGGCACAGCGAAGAACTGGTAAAGAAATTGGTGTAATGCGAAAAAGGCCGTTATCCGGCCTTTTATTGGCTGATTCTTAACGCACAGAATGGTCACGCGGCGTTTTCCTGATGCCTGGCTGATTTATAGCGAATTCTGCTTCAGTGAGCTTAATTCCCGCTTTGTTTGATCCAGCACAACAAACCCTGCGCCTGCAGAAGCCGATTTTATGATAAGGTGCGCGCCTTCTTTCTCAGGCTAACGGCGATCATGGCTTTACTCATTACGGCGAAATGCATCAATTGCGATATGTGCGAACCTGAATGCCCGAACCAGGCTATAAGCTTAGGTGAGATGATCTATGAGATTGATGTCGACCGCTGCACCGAGTGCGTAGGTCATTATGATGTGCCGACCTGCCAAAGCGTCTGCCCGATTGATAACACCATCATTTCTGACCCACAGCACCCGGAAACCCGCGAGGCGCTGTGGGAGAAATTTGTCGTGTTGCACCCTTAGTCTTCGATGATCACCGTTGCGCAGGCGTAGTGGCGCTCATCGGCCAGGGTAACATGCACATGTTTCACGCCCAACTGGCTGGCAATCACTTTTGCCTGTTCGAAAAAGCGTAAGCCCGGTTTGCCAAGCGCATCGTTGTACACTTCGAATTGATTAAAGGCCAGGCCACTGCGAATTCCGGTACCAAAGGCTTTGGCCGCCGCTTCTTTCACCGCAAAACGTTTGGCAAGAAAACGCACCGGTTGCTGGTGCGCCTGATACTGTTGCCACTCAGCTTCGCTTAAGACGCGACGCGCCAGACGATCGCCGGATCGCTCAATCACACCGGCAATACGTTCAATTTCAACGATGTCACTGCCGAGTCCAAGAATCGCCATTAGCGACGCGCTTCCCGCATCAACTGCTTCATCTCTGACACCGCATCCGCCAGGCCACTGAACAGCGCACGGCCAATGATAGCGTGACCAATGTTAAGCTCGTGCATCTCCGGCAGTTCAGCGATCGGTTGCACATTGTGATACGTCAGACCGTGACCGGCATTGACCTTCAAGCCCAGGCTGGCTGCAAACGTGGCCGCTTTGCGAATGCGAGACAGCTCGGCTTCACGCTCCAGGCCTTCCGGTGCTTCCGCGTAGGCGCCGGTGTGGATCTCAATGTAAGGTGCGCCGCTGGCAACGGCCGCTTCAATCTGGCGATGATCGGCATCGATAAACAACGACACCAGGATACCCGCTTCGCTCAGCAGGCGAACCGCTGCGTTGATTTTGTCCTGCTGCCCCGCCACATCTAATCCGCCTTCGGTGGTCACTTCCTGGCGCTTTTCTGGCACCAGACACACGAAGTGCGGCTTGATGTCGCAGGCAATGTCGATCATCTCATCGGTCACCGCCATCTCCAGATTCATGCGCGTCTGGATGGTGTCGCGCAGAATACGCACATCGCGATCGGTGATATGACGACGATCTTCACGCAGGTGCACAGTGATGCCATCTGCGCCTGCCTGTTCCGAAACAAACGCAGCCTGGACTGGATCGGGATAATTCGTGCCACGTGCGTTACGTACGGTGGCGATGTGGTCAATGTTGACCCCTAACAGCAACTCAGCCATGACAATCCTTAAATAGGTTCAGTGTGTTTGCAGTGTACCGTGCTGAGCATATCAGGCGGTACGACCAGCGCTAGTCGTTTGCCACATCGGGCTTCTTTTTTGGCACAAACTGGCGAAATAATTCCTGGCTCTTCAGCGGTTTTCCGCCCAGATAAGGCTTGAGCGCCATACGCGTGAACCGCTTGGCAGCACGCAGGCTGTCGGCATCGGGAAACTCACGTGTCCACAGCGCACGCAGCTGGCGACCGGTGAAGCTGCGTTGGTTCACCACCAGGCTGGCGATAAAGCCCTTCTCTTCACGGTAGCTGTACGTCATGCCGTCATCGATCTCTTCACCACTGCCCGCACAGTGCAGGAAATCCACGCCGTAACCCAGATGGCCCAGCAGCGCCAGTTCAAAGCGACGCAGCGCCGGTTCAGGCGTGCCGCTGCCTGCGGCCAGCATCTGGATGCAATGGAGATAATCAAAGAAAAGATCGGAGAAAGGAATTTCCTGCTCAAGCACACGAGACAGCAGTTCGTTAACGTACAGCCCGCAATAGAGCGTGATGCCACTGAGCGGCAATGCCAGCGACACCGCTTCGGCGCTGCGCAGCGTTTTGACTTCGCCACGCCCGCCCCAACGCACCAACAGCGGCGTGAAGGGTTGGAGTGCACCTTTGAGTTGGGAACGGCGCGAGCGTGCGCCTTTGGCGAGGACGCGGACGCGCCCTTCGCTTTCGCTGAACAGATCGAGCAGGAGGCTGGTTTCGCTGTAAGGGCGACTATGCAGCACAAAGGCGCGTTGCCAGCCTTCCATCAATTATTCGTCTGTATAGCCCAGGCTGCGCAGTGCACGTTCGTCATCCGCCCAACCCGATTTCACTTTAACCCACAGTTCGAGATGCACTTTAGCTTCAAACATCTCTTCCATGTCTTTACGCGCTTCAATACCGATGGTTTTAATCTTGGCGCCTTTGTTGCCAATCACCATCTTCTTCTGCCCTTCGCGCTCGACGAGGATCAGACCGTTGATGTCATAGCCACCACGATCGTTAGAGACGAATTGTTCGATTTCCACGGTCACTGAGTAAGGCAGTTCGGCGCCGAGGAAGCGCATCAGTTTTTCACGGATGATCTCAGACGCCATAAAGCGCTGTGAGCGATCGGTGATGTAATCTTCCGGGAAGTGATGGTCAGATTTCGGCAGGCATTTACGCGCGATAGCGGCAATCGCATCGACGTTTTTACCGCTTTCCGCCGAGATCGGCACGATCTCAAGGAAGTTCATCTGCTGGCTCAGGAACTGCAGGTGCGGCAGCAGAATGGTTTTATCCTGAATGTTATCGACCTTGTTAACGGCCAGCACCACCGGCACTTTGCCGTCGCGCAGCTTGTTCAAGACCATTTCATCGTCCGGCGTCCAGCGGGTGCCTTCAACAACAAAAATCACCAGCTCCACATCACCAATTGAGCTGCTGGCAGCACGGTTCATCAGGCGGTTAATCGCCCGCTTCTCTTCCATGTGCAGCCCTGGGGTATCCACGTAGATCGCCTGATAAGCGCCTTCGGTGTGAATGCCCATGATGCGGTGACGCGTGGTTTGCGGTTTACGCGAGGTGATCGACACTTTCTGCCCCAATAACTGGTTCAGTAAGGTGGATTTGCCAACGTTAGGTCGGCCAACAATCGCGATAAAGCCGCTGTGTGTTTCGATTTCGCTCATTCGAGTCCTGACTTGGGCAGCGTCGCTGTCGACGCTGCGATATGACTATGTATTTTATTCGAGACCAAGCTTAATTAATGCCTGTTCAGCGGCAGCTTGCTCTGCTTTACGGCGGCTGGAACCTACACCCACCACCGGGTCTGCCATGCCACTCACCTGACAGTGAATGGTGAATTCCTGATCGTGGGCTTCGCCACGCACCTGCACCACCAGATAAGAAGGCAGCGGCAGGTGACGCCCTTGCAGAAACTCCTGCAGACGCGTTTTTGGATCTTTTTGCTTATCACCCGGGCTGATCTCATCAAGGCGATTTTGGTACCAATCGAGAATCAGTTTCTCAACGGTTTGAATGTTGCTGTCGAGGAAGATACCGCCAATCAGCGCTTCAACCGTATCAGCAAGAATCGATTCGCGACGGAAACCGCCACTCTTCAACTCGCCCGGTCCAAGACGTAAACATTCGCCGAGTTCAAACTCACGCGCCATCTCTGCCAGAGTATTGCCCCGCACCAGCGTAGCGCGCATGCGGCTCATGTCACCTTCATCCACACGTGGGAAGCGATGATAAAGCGCATTGGCTATCACATAGCTGAGAATGGAATCGCCAAGAAACTCAAGACGTTCATTGTGCTTGCTGCTGGCACTGCGGTGAGTCAATGCTTGCTGCAGTAGTTCCGGATGAGTAAAAGTGTAGCCCAGTTTGCGCTGCAGCTTGTTAATAAGGATGGGGTTCATGCGATTCCAGTTATTCTGTGCGTCTGTAACTCTGCATACGAAACAGGGCTGAGCTTCCAACACGTTCTGTTTCGTGTGCAGTGGCCCCCCGAAAGAGGCCAACCGTGTTGCCCACCGCAGTGGGCATAATGCTTAGTGGATTCCGCCGATGCGACTTAAGCGCACGCCCGTTGGCCACTGTCCTTCTTGTTTCTCAAAGCTCATCCAGATAGCCACCGCTTTACCGACCAGATTCTTCTCAGGCACAAAGCCCCAGTAGCGGCTGTCGGCGCTGTTATCGCGGTTATCACCCATCATGAAATATTGCCCTTCCGGCACGATCCACGTGGATTGCGGCTGACCCGGCTGCTGATAATACATGCTTGCCTGGCTCTGCGCTTCGTTTACTAACAGGATATCGTGCGTCACCGTGCCCAGCGTCTCTTTACGTGTTCCCAGACGCAGGCCGCCCTTCATGGTTTCGCCCTGTGGTGCTTCAAAGAAGCCGTTACCAGTTTCATTGCCATCAAAGCCGCTGAAGGTTTGAATGAAGCGGCTTGGCTCCACGTTGGTATAGGTGATCGGCAACGCGGTATCGCACTTGCCTGTGCCACAACCCGGGTTAACCGTCAGCGTTTTGCTGTAAGGATCAAACACCACTTTGTCGCCCGGCAGACCGATCACACGTTTAATGTAATCGACGCTCGGATCTTTCGGGTATTTAAACACCGCCACATCACCGCGCTGCGGATGACCCGTTGGGATCAGCGTGGTTTGAGTAATCGGATCTTTGATGCCGTAAGCAAACTTCTCCACCAGAATAAAATCACCAATCAGCAACGTCGGCATCATGGAACCTGATGGGATCTGGAACGGCTCAAAAATAAATGAGCGAACGATCAGTACCACCGCCAGCACCGGGAACACCGATGCCGCCGTTTCTACCCAACCTGGCTGAGCCGCCACTTTGGCCAGCGTTTTGCCGTCCAATGTGTTGCCCGCCTGCGCTTGTGCAGCTGCCTGCTTAGCACGACGCGCCGGAGCCCATTTAAAGCGATCGATACACCAGATAACACCCGTTATTAGCGTGGCGATCACCAGAATCAGGGCGAACATATTAGCCATTAAAGTTCCTTATTTGCTGTCTTTACCGACATGCAGAATGGCAAGGAATGCTTCCTGCGGCAGCTCAACGTTGCCGACCTGCTTCATTCGCTTCTTACCGTCTTTCTGCTTCTGCAACAGTTTCTTCTTACGGCTCACGTCACCGCCATAGCATTTCGCCAGGACGTTTTTACGCAGCTGCTTGACCGTTGAGCGAGCGATAATGTGGTTGCCGATTGCCGCCTGAATCGCAATATCGAACTGCTGACGTGGGATTAGATCTTTCATCTTCTCCACGAGGTCGCGGCCACGATACTGAGAGTTATCACGGTGGGTAATCAGCGCCAGCGCATCTACACGTTCTGAGTTAATCATCACGTCGACACGCACCATGTCAGAGGCCTGGAAACGTTTAAAGTTATAGTCCAGCGATGCATAGCCGCGAGACGTTGATTTCAGACGGTCGAAGAAGTCGAGTACCACTTCTGCCATCGGGATTTCATAGGTCAGCGCAACCTGTTTACCGTGGTAAACCATGTTGGTCTGCACACCGCGTTTCTCAATACACAGGGTGATCACGTTGCCGAGGAACTCCTGCGGCAGCAGCATGTGACACTCGGCGATCGGTTCGCGCAGTTCTTCAATATTGTTCAGCGGCGGCAGCTTGGATGGGCTATCGACATAGACAGTTTGACCATCGGTCGTCAGCACTTCATAGACAACCGTCGGCGCAGTGGTGATCAGGTCGAGATCGTATTCACGCTCCAGACGTTCCTGAATGATCTCCATGTGCAGCAGGCCAAGGAAGCCGATGCGGAAGCCAAAGCCCAGCGCCGTTGAACTCTCTGGTTCGTAGAACAGTGAGGCATCGTTCAGGCTCAATTTGCCCAGCGCATCACGGAATGCTTCATAGTCATCAGAGCTGATCGGGAACAGACCGGCATAAACCTGTGGCTTCACTTTTTTAAAGCCTGGCAACACTTTGTCAGCAGGATTTCGCTGCAGCGTTAAGGTATCGCCTACTGGCGCGCCGAGGATGTCTTTGATTGCACACACCAACCAGCCCACTTCACCGCAATTGAGTTCATTACGGTCAACCTGTTTCGGTGTAAAGATGCCTAAGCGATCAGCGTTATAGGTCTGGCCGGTGCTCATCACTTTCACTTTGTCGCCTTTGCGCAGCGTACCGTTCTTGATACGAATCAGTGACACAACGCCCAGGTAGTTATCGAACCATGAGTCGATGATCAGCGCCTGCAGCGGGCCTTCCGGATCACCTTCCGGTGGTGGGATATCACGCACCAGGCGCTCAAGCACATCCGGAACGCCAACGCCGGTTTTTGCCGAGCAGCGCACGGCATCAGCCGCATCAATACCAACGATATCTTCAATCTCTTCCGCCACGCGCTCAGGATCGGCCGCAGGCAAGTCGATTTTGTTCAGAACCGGTACCACTTCCAGATCCATTTCCATTGCGGTGTAGCAGTTCGCCAGCGTCTGTGCTTCAACGCCCTGACCTGCATCGACCACCAGCAATGCCCCTTCACAAGCCGCTAACGAGCGGGAAACTTCATAGGAGAAGTCAACGTGGCCGGGAGTATCGATAAAATTGAGCTGGTAAGTTTCACCGTTCAGCGCTTTGTAATCGAGCGTTACGCTTTGCGCTTTGATGGTAATGCCGCGCTCGCGCTCCAGATCCATAGAATCCAGAACCTGCGCCGCC
Organism: Pantoea sp. BL1; assembly: GCF_000963985.1. Taxonomy (NCBI): domain Bacteria; kingdom Pseudomonadati; phylum Pseudomonadota; class Gammaproteobacteria; order Enterobacterales; family Erwiniaceae; genus Pantoea; species Pantoea sp. BL1. The sequence goes on from NZ_JZRH01000052.1 coordinate 22,283, forward strand.
ATCTCACGATCGCTGAGGCCACCACAAATCTGAATCAAGCGGTCAGAGAGCGTTGATTTGCCGTGGTCGATGTGTGCGATGATGGAGAAATTTCGTATGTGCTTCATTTATATGAATATCTTCACGTAAAAAATCAGTGGAAAACTTGAGCACAGACACATTCAGGAAAGTGAGCTTTACCCGGAATCCTGTCAGCCTCATTAATGACGACGCATATTACACTGTTAACGCCGCGCGTTAAAGAATGGAACTGTGGGGAATCGCAACAGATTTCAGCGGGTAAGCCTAAATGAAAAAGCCGCGCATTGCGCGGCCCTGGCAGGGATCAACCTTCATTTTCTACGCGTATGGCATCGGGCGGTAACGCAACGCTGAGGATGATCGGCTGAAAGGCTTGCCGTTGACCGAACACGCTGGAAACCCCTTTAGCCACAATAAAGCCACCAATGCCGCCTAACAGCGCACCACAGGCCGCCGCCAGATCGCTGTGGAACAGCATCTGAAACAGACCTGCGACTAAAAACAGGCCAAACAGCGGCGTCATGTAAACCAGCAGCGCTGACCCCAGCAGACTGCTTTCACGGATACCCAATTCAATGCGCTGTCCGGGCTGTAAAGGCTCCGGGCTGGCAATGGTCATGACATGAGCATTTTTCGGCCCAAGTTGATTGAGCGCGTGGCTGCCGCAGCCTTTGCGGGCTGAACAGCTGTTACAGGAGGTTTTCGCTTCCGAGTGCAGCGTGGCAATGCCTTTTTCCCACGCCACCACGGTGGCCCATTCTCTCATCATTTTTGTGCACCTGAATCTATGCTGTCCGCGATACGTTTGGCCGTTGCAGGCGGTAATTCGCCCACCACGGTGATTTCACGATTATCGCGCACTTCTGTCTGCACCGTACGACGCCCAGTGCGCAATGACTGCGGCACACTGCTTTTATCGGCAGGCGTAATGTTGATAGCAAAGCTGAATAAGCCATCGCTGTACAGACGAGATTCTACGGTTTTATTCATGGCTGGCATATCGCGGCGACTCTGCGAAATCAGTGTCATACCCGCAGGCAACCAGCCTGGCTGCCAGCTGAGCTGCACTTTATCGCCCGCCGGTAATGACAGCGTTGGCGGCAGATTGGCTTTTTCCAGCCCCTGCATCAGATTACGCACGCCTTCATCCACCGCAAAGCTGATGACACGGAACTGCTCCAGCGTTTCACCATCGCGATCCAGCAAATCAATGCGTAGCGGCAATTTAGTATCAACATCCAGCCACACGACATAGCTGTAACGCGTGCCATCACGCGACACGATGCGCACCACTTCGCACATTTGATCGGCCATACGCGAACGTCCTACCGGAATAAAATCGTAGGCATCACCAAGGCGGGAGAAATCAGCAAACATCAATGCAGGCAGCGCATCAATAATGTGATTGCCCGGTAGCGAGAAGGGATCAAGCCCTGGCTCGAAGTAGCTGATGTCATTGCCACGCTGAATCACTTCACGACGCGGCCCATCCATCTGCAACAGTTGGGCAAAGATACGATTATCGATAACTGCATGACGATAGCGCAGAGATTCAATGCCAAGACGAGAGACATTGATGTAGGCGAATTCGTAGTTGAGGTTCTGGCTTGCCTGCTCCATCTGCTGTAACAACGCCCCGGAAGCAGATGTCTGCGCCGGGGCGGTGGAGGACCAAAGCAGGCTGCCTGCCAGCAGGCTAACGGCACACCAAAGTTGCTTCATTACTGCTGTTGAGTTCCTAACGACTGATTTCCGGGAACGTTAGCTTGCGCCTGCTGTGGATCATTCTTTTCATCGAACTGGACCTGATCAGCATGCAGACGGCGTTGCAGTTCATAGTCCTGCAGCATGGCATTCACACGACGACGCTGTTCCTGCACCTGCTGGTTAGAGCTATTGGTGTCAAACGCGTCAGAAGGGACGCCAAGACTGACAGGAGAAGCTTTACCCATCATCGGTAGCGTATTAAACGCTGGAGAATCTGAGGTTTCCGTTGCACTGCTGCCAGGCTGAGTATTGTAGTGCTGAACACCCACAATCACTGCCAGCGAGACACAGGCAGCCACACCAATCTGCGCCAGTTGTGCAGTCCAGGTGCCGCCACGGCGCCAGAACGGCATTTTCTCCCAGCGTGATGGCTCAGGCTGCGCTTCAGGAATCAGCGGAGTCACTTTGCGCAATGGCTCATTTTCAATGGCCGCTGCAACGCGTGCGGAGATATCAAAATGCAGCACTTCACCGACATCACCTCGTAAGGTGTCGCGGATTAGATGGTAGCTCTCCCAGCTTTTTTGAAGATCTGCATCCTTCGACAACGACGCCAACAGCTCGTTATCGAGAGTTTCACCATCCATTAAAGCGGAAAGTTTTTCTTTCTGCATGCTTTGGTACCCTTCCAGTAGCCGTTATCACTGACGTTGGATAAGCGGTTGAACTTTATTATCAATGGCCTCTCGGGCACGGAAGATACGCGAACGAACGGTACCCACCGGGCAATCCATGATGGCGGCAATCTCTTCGTAACTTAAACCATCCAACTCCCTGAGGGTGATGGCCATACGCAGATCTTCGGGAAGCGCCTCAATGGTCCGAAAAACAATTTGTTTCAGTTCCTCTGACAACATTAAGTTCTCAGGGTTCGAAATTTCTTTTAATGCACCCGCACTTTCGAAATTTTCTGCATCGATCGCATCCACATCGCTGGATGGCGGACGACGCCCCTGAGCCACTAAATAGTTTTTTGCTGTATTCACCGCAATGCGGTACAGCCATGTATAAAAGGCGCTATCGCCACGGAAAGATTCCAGTGCGCGATACGCTTTAATAAAGGATTCCTGAACCACATCAGGCACATCGCCTGAAGGGACATAACGTGAAACCAGGCTCGCCACTTTATGCTGGTATCGAATAACCAGTAAATTAAATGACTTTTGATCTCCCTTCTGAACCCGCTCAACGAGAACCTGATCCGTTAACTGCTCGCTCATCCGAGGTAATGTCTCCCCAAATCTCTTTTTATGCGTAAGTGAACTGCCAGCACATCTCATTGTTCTGAGCAAGCATGCGCTTAGAGTCATATGTTGGCCTGAAGTTCACCACGACCAGATATTTTCCGTATCGGAACCACGACATCATTGTTGTTGATTGTCTTTCAGTGTAGCGACTTGCTACGCCGTTGGCGTCATTTGCGGCACCGATAATCGCTGGGAGAGTACCCTATGACGCCCTAATTTTCATCTTTATTACCTGAATTTTCAGAGTGTTTGGTATAAAAAACACGATGTGCCTATTTTCGGACATAACTTACTGAAATCGCGTGATTATGTCGCTGCTCTGGATAATTTTACCGCGTAATTTGTTCAAAATACTTCACAGGCCCGGCTTCCAGGCTTATGCTCGGGAAACCTTTTGTTTAGTAAATTAAACACCATGACGTCGAATCCTGATTACCAATGTGATGTGTTAATTGTGGGTAGCGGTGCTGCAGGCCTGTCTCTGGCGCTGCGACTGGCACCCTATTACCAGGTGACCGTGTTAAGCAAAGCACAGGTGAACGAAGGTTCGACGCTGTATGCTCAGGGCGGTATCGCCGCGGTGTTTGATGAAACAGACAGCATTGAATCTCACGTCGAAGACACCTTGATCGCCGGTGCTGGCTTGTGTGAACGTGAAACCGTTAGTTTTATTGCCAGCAATGCACGCCATTGCGTGCAGTGGTTGATTGATAACGGCGTGGCCTTCGACAAGGAACCGCAGAGTGACGGCGAAGCGCGTTACCATCTGACGCGCGAAGGTGGGCATAGCCATCGCCGAATTCTGCACAGTGCTGATGCCACTGGCCGCGCGGTTGAAACCACGCTGGTGAGCCAGGCGCTGAGCCATCCCAACATCCGCATTATTGAACGCACTAACGCCGTTGATTTAATTCTTTCCGACAAATTGGGGCTGCCGGGTGAACGTCGGGTGGTGGGCGCGTGGATCTGGAACCGCAATCGCGAACAGGTGGAAACCTGTCGTGCTCGTGCGGTGGTATTGGCCACTGGCGGTGCAGCAAAAGTGTATCAGTACACCACCAACCCGGATGTGGCCTCTGGTGATGGTATTGCGATGGCATGGCGTGCTGGCTGCCGTGTCGCCAATCTGGAATTCAATCAGTTCCATCCCACTTGTTTATTCCATCCTCAGGCACAGAACTTCCTGCTGACGGAAGCGCTGCGCGGTGAAGGCGCATGGCTGCTGCGCCCGGATGGCACCCGCTTTATGCCCGATTTCGATGAGCGCGCCGAGTTAGCCCCGCGCGATATCGTGGCACGCGCCATCGACCATGAAATGAAGCGTCTGGGTGTCGATTGCATGTATCTGGATATCAGCCACCAGCCAGAAAGCTTTGTGCGTGCCCATTTCCCAATGATTTACGAGAAATTGCTGACCTTTGGGCTGGATCTGACAAAGCAGCCCATTCCTATCGTTCCTGCCGCGCACTACACCTGCGGCGGCGTGATGGTGGATCAGCAAGGCCGCACTGATGTTGATGGGCTGTATGCCATTGGCGAAGTGAGTTACACCGGTCTGCACGGCGCCAATCGAATGGCATCGAATTCACTACTGGAGTGTTTGGTGTATGGCTGGTCAGCGGCTGAAGACATGATTCGCCGCTTGCCGGAGGTTGCCGCCGTCGAGCAACTGCCGGCCTGGGATGAAAGCCGGGTCGATGACGCGGACGAACGCGTCGTTATTCAGCATAACTGGCATGAACTGCGTCTGTTCATGTGGGATTACATGGGGATTGTGCGCACCACCAAACGTCTGCAGCGCGCATTGCGCAGGATTAATTTATTGCAGCAGGAAATCGATGAGTATTACGCGCATTTCCGACTCTCCAATAACCTGCTGGAGTTACGCAACCTGGTGCAGGTGGCGGAGTTGATGGTGCGCTGTGCGCTGGAACGCAAAGAGAGCCGTGGCCTGCATTATACGCCTGATTATCCCGATCAACTCCCGGAAGCTTTACCGACTCAGCTCCAGCCAGAGCATTATCGGAACAGATAAAAATCACTCACCAGACTCAGCCAGTCAGCCGAGTAGCTCTTATCTTCATCACGAATGGCGAGACGCTCCAGCAACGTTTCGCCTGCTGTTGGCGAGAAACCTAACACCAGACGATTCGGCGGACGTTGTGCATAAGCCGCCACATCGTAGCGATACCGCAGATGCCAGCCTTCGGCCAGCGCCAGCTGAATGAGATTCTCTCCCGCATCCTCGGGCAGCACCACGCAAAAGAGACCTTCTTCTTCAATTAACTGAGCAGCACAGCGTAATAACGTGGGGTGGTCCAGCGTGGTGGTACTGCGCGCGTTATCACGCTCCGTGCTGGCTGACGCCGTTCCCGGCGAAAAAAAAGGCGGGTTGCTGACAATCAGGGAATAACGCTTTTCAGATTGCTCGCTCCAGCTGACGATGTTTTGTTGATGCACAGTGATGCGATCGGCCCAGCGAGAAGCCTGCACATTTTCTTCAGCCTGGTTGGCCGCATTGGCATCCAACTCGACCGCATCCAGCATCACCTGCTGTGGCGTACGCTGTGCCAGCATCAGCGCAATCAATCCGCTGCCGCAGCCAATATCCAGAATTCGTCGCGCACCGGCCACCGGCGCCCAGGCACCCAGTAACACGCCATCGGTGCCGACTTTCATCGCACAGCGGTCATGCGCCACGAAAAATTGCTTAAAGGTAAAACCATCTTTTCTTAACATTGCCCGCGTCTGCGGCTGGTCCTGAGACATACTTCACTACCGTTGAATTATCTACTGCGGGAAGTGTAACGTGGTCGTGAGGGGAATTCACCTTCACCTGCTGCACACAAACAGATGAAGATTATGTCTGTTCTGTCTATAATCAGCGCCCCAAACTGAGGTAGACCATGACCGTAACCACATTCTCCGAACTCGAACTTGACGAAAGCCTGCTGCAAGCGCTGCAGGAAAAAGGCTTCACGCGCCCCACTGCCATTCAGGCTGAGACCATTCCTGCCGCGCTGGAAGGCCGTGACGTTCTGGGTTCGGCGCCAACCGGAACGGGGAAAACCGCTGCTTTTCTGCTGCCCGCTTTACAGCATCTGCTCGACTTCCCACGCAAAAAATCGGGCCCGCCACGTATTCTGATCCTCACGCCAACCCGCGAACTGGCGATGCAGGTTGCCGATCACGCACGTGAGTTGGCTAAACACACGCACCTGGATATCGCCACCATCACCGGTGGTGTGGCTTATATGAACCACGCCGAAGTATTCAGCGAAAACCAGGACATCGTGGTGGCCACCACCGGTCGCTTGCTGCAGTACATCAAAGAAGAAAACTTTGACTGCCGCGCGGTTGAAACTCTGATTCTGGATGAAGCCGACCGCATGGTCGACATGGGCTTCGCGCAGGATATTGAAACCATCGCAGCGGAAACCCGCTGGCGCAAACAGACGCTGCTGTTCTCCGCCACGCTGGAAGGCGAAAATATCAAAGACTTCGCCGAGCGCCTGCTGAACGATCCGGTATCAATTGAAGCGGATCCCAGCAAAAGCGAACGTAAAAAGATTCAACAATGGTTTTATCGTGCTGACAACCTTGAGCACAAAACCAAGCTGTTGGTGCATCTGTTAAAACAGCCTGAAGCCAAGCGCGTGGTTGTGTTTGTGCGTAAACGCGAACGTCTGCATGAACTGGTGACCTGGCTGCACGAAGCCGGCATTCGCACCAGCTATCTTGAAGGTGAGATGGTGCAGGTAAACCGCAATGAAGCGATTAAGCGTATCAACGAAAATCGCGTCAACGTAATGATTGCGACCGATGTTGCGGCACGCGGAATCGACATTGATGACGTCACTCACGTCATCAACTATGACCTGCCACTCACTGCCGATATCTACTTGCACCGCATTGGTCGTACGGCGCGTGCTGGACGTAAAGGCACGGCGATTTCGTTGGTTGAGGCACATGACCATGTGCTGCTGGGTAAAATTACCCGTTATATCAACGAGCCGATTAAAGCGCGCATCATCGAAGAGTTGCGTCCGGAATCGCGTGCACCGAGTGCTAAAGTCACGGGTAAACCGTCGAAAAAAGCTCTTGCGAAGCGTAAAGAGCGCAAAGAGAAAGAAGCTGAAAAACCGCGTGTTAAACAACGTCATCGCGACACCAAAAATGTCGGTAAACGTCGTAAGGCGAGCGGCAGCAGCACACCAGAGAGCGGTGCAGAATAAATCAGCACGCACTCAATAAAGCGCCTCTGATGAGGCGTTTTTTTTATCTTTAGCCTGCCAAAATAGCGCTTCGGTTATATTTTTTCTGTCAATCGCCCATCCAGCAGTCCCTTTCAGGATCGATAAAAACAAAAAAGCCGCGCCGAAAGGTATCGGCGCGGCCTGGATTGCTGTGTGACTTTTCGTCAGCCGATCAATTACAGACTTTCAGTGAAAGTACGGGTAATCACATCGCGCTGCTGTTCAGGCGTAAGCGCATTAAAGCGCACCGCATAACCAGACACTCGAATGGTCAGCTGCGGATATTTTTCCGGATGCTTTACCGCATCTTCTAAGGTTTCGCGACGCAGCACGTTGACGTTCAGGTGCTGGCCACCTTCAATACGCACCTCGGGTTTCTGCTCCAGCGGGATTTCACGGTAAGCAATGTCGCCCAGATCGCTAATAGCAACGATCTGATCTTCCGTGAAATCGCCTTTTGCGCACAGGCAACGGGCTTCCGCTTTCTCATCATCCAGCAACCAGAATGAGTTCAGCAATTGTGGGTTATTGGCCTGAGTAATTTGAATACCGGTAATCATAGTGACCTCCAGGGCTTTAGTGCGCGATATTTGATATCACGCGGTGAATCCATTGATCTGACACATTGATATATCACCGGAGCTTTGGTGCCGTTTTGACCTGTATCAATTATGCTGCCAGGCAAAACACGCCTCATCGCTAACAAATTGATTTAAAACCATTCCGCTCAAAAACTTTCTCTGCAATTTTTCAAATTATTTTTACCCTTCTGCTGCCGCGTGCGACACGTTAAGCTAGGCGCAAATTTTTGCAGGGAGTTAAAGATGGCTGAGAAGCTGACCTGGCACGACGTGCTGGCTGAAGAGAAAGAAAAACCTTACTTCGTCGAAACCTTAAAAGCGGTAGCCAACGAACGCGCAGCAGGTGTGACCGTTTATCCACCGCAGAAAGACGTGTTTAATGCCTTCCGTCTGACTGAGCTGGGTGACATTAAGGTGGTGATTCTGGGTCAGGATCCTTATCACGGCCCTAATCAGGCGCACGGTCTGGCGTTCTCTGTGCTTCCCGGCGTGCCCACTCCTCCTTCGCTACTAAATATGTACAAAGAGTTGGAGAAGGATATTGCAGGCTTTACGCGCCCACAGCACGGCTTTCTCGAAAGCTGGGCCACACAAGGTGTGATGCTGCTGAACACGGTGCTAACGGTAGAAGCCAGTAAAGCGCATTCCCACGCGCGATTCGGCTGGGAAACCTTTACGGACAATGTGATTAGCGCGATCAATCAACATCGGGAAGGCGTGATTTTCTTGCTGTGGGGTTCGCATGCGCAGAAGAAAGGCAGCATTATCGATACGCAACGTCACCATGTTTTAAAAGCGCCGCACCCCTCACCGCTTTCCGCCCATCGCGGCTTTTTTGGCAGTAAGCACTTCTCGCAGGCGAACGCGCTGTTAAGCCAGTCCGGCCAGACGCCCATCGACTGGATGCCCGTTCTGCCTTAAAAATAAAAACGGCCGCAATCAGCGGCCGTTTTTGTGTTCAGCAGGGTCATCAGCCTTTGGCTTTGGTTACTGCCACCATCGCTGGGCGCAACAGGCGACCATTGAGGGTATAACCACGCTGCATCACCATCAGTACATGGTTCGGTGCCATGTCTTCTGATTCAATCATCGACATCGCCTGATGCACATCCGGGTTGAACGGCACGTTGGTTTCACCGACCACTTCAACACCATACTTACGCACGGCACCCAGCAGGGATTTCAGCGTCAGTTCGATGCCTTCAATCATCGAAGCCAGTTCGGTGTTCTCTTTATCAGCCACTTCCAGCGCGCGCTCGAGGCTATCAATCACCGGCAGCAGTTCGTTGGCAAATTTTTCCAGCGCAAACTTGTGCGCTTTTTCCACATCCATTTCGGTACGGCGACGGATGTTTTCAATCTCCGCCTGAGCGCGCAGCTGTGCTTCACGCACGCCGCCTTGCGACTGGGCTAATTCCGCTTCCAGTTGCGCGATACGCTCATCACGCGGATCCACCTCAGTTGCCGTCTCTGCGTCCACGTGCTGCTGATCCTGTTGAATTTCGTCTGAGACTTGCTCGTTAGGGGTGTTCTGTTCTTTACTACTCATGAATTTCTCCGCGTTTTGCACATTCATCTCGCTGGTTGGCTTATTATGGGGATCAGTTTGACGGTTTCAAGTGAACCCATCACATTGCCTGGCCGTTTTGGCTTATGAGGAACACGCGCTAAATGAACAAACACTTTAACTGCATTGGGATTGTCGGCCATCCGCGCCATCCTACTGCGTTAACCACCCATGAAATGCTCTGGCGCTGGCTGACAGCAAAAGGCTATGAGGTGATCGTCGAGCAGCAGATTGCGCGCGAACTGAACTTGAAAGATGTGGAAACCGGCAGCCTGGCGGAAATCGGCCAACGTGCCGATTTAGCCGTGGTAGTGGGCGGTGACGGCAATATGCTGGGCGCCGCGCGCGTGCTGGCACGTTATGACATCAAAGTGATTGGGATTAACCGCGGTAATCTCGGTTTTCTCACCGATCTCGATCCCGATAACGCACAGCAACAGCTGGATGATGTGCTGCAGGGCGAATACTTTGTTGAAAGCCGTTTCCTGCTGGAGGCGCAGGTGTGCAAAGAAGCGTGCTCGCCAAGGATTGGAAGCGCCATCAATGAAGTGGTACTGCACCCGGGCAAAGTCGCCCACATGATTGAATTTGAAGTGTATATCGATGAGGTTTTTGCCTTTTCCCAGCGTTCGGATGGGTTAATCATCTCCACGCCTACCGGCTCAACCGCCTATTCCCTCTCTGCGGGTGGCCCGATACTGACGCCATCGCTGGATGCCATCGCCATTGTGCCCATGTTCCCGCACACACTTTCCGCACGTCCGCTGGTAATCAACAGCAGCAGCACCATTCGTCTGCGTTTTTCATCGTTGCGCAGCGATCTGGAAATCAGCTGCGATAGCCAGATTGCGCTGCCTATCCAGGAAGGGGAAGATGTGTTGATTCGCCGCAGCGCGCATCATCTCAACCTAATCCATCCTAAAAATTACAATTATTTTAATACCTTAAGCTCGAAACTCGGCTGGTCAAAAAAATTGTTCTGAAAATCACCGCCAGCCACTTTACTGTATAAAAAACCAGTTTATACTGTATGAAAAACCATATCTGTTTTTACATACAGGTGATTTCATGCTGGCACAACTGACCATCAGTAACTTTGCTATCGTTCGTGAACTGGAGATCGACTTTCATCGTGGGATGACAGCGATCACGGGGGAAACCGGCGCAGGTAAATCCATCGCAATTGATGCGCTGGGCCTGTGCCTGGGCGGCCGCTCTGAAGCAGATATGGTGCGTCAGGGGGCCAGTCGTGCCGATATCTGCGCGCGTTTCCAGCTCAAAGCTTCACCTTCCGCCCAGCGCTGGCTGGTGGAGAATCAGCTCGATGAAGGCAACGAATGCCTGCTGCGCCGCGTGATCAGCGCCGATGGCCGTTCCCGTGGCTTCATCAATGGCACTTCGGTGCCGCTGTCACAACTGCGTGAGCTGGGTCAGCTGCTGATTCAAATCCACGGCCAGCATGCCCATCAGCTGCTGCTTAAGCCGGATCACCAAAAACATCTGCTGGATGCTTACGCGGCCCATGATGACCTGCTTGATGAGATGCGTCAGCACTACCAGCGCTGGCATCAAAGCTGTCGTGCGCTGGCTCAGCATCAACAGCTGTCGCAGGAGCGTGAAGCACGCCGTGAACTGCTGCAATATCAGCTGAAAGAACTTAATGAATTTGCCCCGCAGCCGGGCGAATTTGAGCAGATTGATGAAGAGTACAAACGCCTCGCCAACAGCGGACAACTGCTCTCTACCAGTCAGCAGGCACTGCAAATTCTCGCCGATAGCGATGACACCAACCTGCAAAGCTTGCTGTATAGCGCGCGCAATATGCTGGGCGAACTCGTGTCGCTGGATGACAAAGTTAGCGGCGTGTTCAATTTGCTGGAAGAGGCAGCGATTCAACTGAGCGAAGCCAGCGATGAGCTGCGCCACTATTGCGAACGTCTGGATCTCGATCCCAATCGTCTGCATGAACTGGAACAACGTCTGTCACGCCAGATTGCCCTCTCTCGTAAACATCATGTGTCGCCAGAGACGTTGCCGGTGCTATATCAGCAGTTGCTGGACGAAGCAGAACAGCTCTCACAACAAGAGAGCGATCAGGAAACGTTGCAAAACGAAGTCGGTTCACACCATCTGGCGGCCGTCGCCTGCGCGGAAAAACTGCATCAACTGCGTCAGCAGGCTGCGCATGAACTCAGCCAGCAGATCACCCAAAGCATGCGTACCCTGTCTATGCCGCACGGTCAGTTTGCGATTGAGCTGGAGTTCAAAGCCGATCAACTCACGGCGGATGGCGCCACACGCATCGATTTCCGTGTGACCACTAACCCTGGTCAGCCGTTACAACCGCTGGGCAAAGTGGCCTCGGGTGGTGAGCTTTCGCGTATTGCGCTGGCGATTCAGGTAATCACCGCTCAGAAAATGGAAACGCCGGCCATGATCTTTGATGAAGTGGATGTCGGTATCAGCGGCCCAACCGCAGCGGTCGTCGGTCAGATGCTGCGCCAACTTGGTGAATCCACGCAGGTGATGTGTGTGACGCACTTGCCACAGGTTGCCGGTTGCGGACATCAGCACTTCTACGTCAGCAAAGAGACCGATGGCGAGATGACCGAAACCCATATGCAGCCGCTGGATAAACGAGCCCGCCTGCAGGAACTGGCTCGTTTGTTAGGCGGTAGCGAAGTCACGCGCAATACGCTGGCCAATGCAAAAGAACTTTTAGCAGCCTGATTTCGCACTTTTTTCTGGCCCGGTGGTCATATGCTTGCTCTGTAGAGGTTTCCAATAGGACAAAGGTTTATTATTATCGGCAGTTATATCGCCATAATAAAGCCTGCCGTAAGCAGAGTTCAGAATTTGATGGCAACAAAACAGCCTGACAAAAGGCGTTTGGCCCCAGAAAAGGAATGTATAGATGCGCTGTAAAACGCTGACTGCCGCGGCAGTGGTAATGTTGATGATGACCGCCGGATGTTCCACCCTTGAGCGCGTTGTATATCGTCCGGATATCAATCAGGGCAATTACCTGGTCGCCAACGATGTTTCGAAGATTCACACCGGCATGACGCAGCAGCAGGTTGCCTACACTCTCGGCACACCGATGATGCACGATCCGTTTGGCAGCAATGTCTGGTATTACGTGTTCCGTCAGGAACCGGGCCATGAAGGCGTGAAGCAGCAAACCCTGACGCTGACCTTTGACAGCAACGGTACGCTGACCAACATTGATAACAAACCGAAACTCACTGGCAGTGAAGACTAAGTGAACGGCAACAAAAAAGGCGCTTAAGCGCCTTTTTTGTGTCTGTCATTCCGCTACTTGTTGCTCGCCGAACGTTCTGCTCGCTGGCGACGCATCTCTTTGGGATCCGCAATCAGTGGACGATAAATCTCCACGCGGTCACCATCCTGAACGCCATCACCTAGCTTCACCGGCCGGCTAAAAATGCCCACCTTATTGCTTGCCAGATCGATGTCTTTGCGCAGTGATAACAAGCCCGAGGCTTTAATCGCCTGCTCGACGGTCGCGCCCTCTTCCAGCGTTACCGAACGCAGGTACTGCTTGTTGGGCAGCGCATAAACTACCTCAACGGTGATATCAGGCACGGTAAACCTCTTTCGCGCGCTGACTGAACGCTTGCACCATACTGTTGGCCAGTTCTTTGAAAATACGACCGAACGCCATCTCCACCAACATATTGGTGAATTCGAAGTCGAGGCTCAGCTCAACTTTGCAGGCATCATCACCTAAAGACGTGAAGTGCCACCCACCGGTCAGCTTACGAAAAGGGCCATCAACCAGCTGCATTAAAATGCTCTGATTGCTGATCAACGTGTTGCGGGTAGTAAAGGTTTTACTGATGCCTGCTTTAGAGACATCTACCGCTGCCGTCATCTGATTTCCGCTATTATCCAATACGCGGCTGCCGGTGCAGCCCGGAAGAAACTGGGGATAAGCGTCCACATCATTCACGAGCTGGTACATCTGCTCAGCGCTATAGGGGACCAACGCCGAACGGCTAATCTGGGCCATAATGGTTCCTGTTCATCACAAAACCGTAGAATAATACCATTTTCGGACACCAAACAAAATTCACGGGTTTGCCAGCTGTGCTAAAATAGAGTGTTTTTTACCGCCCCCAGGACAGGGGGATGCGCCCACAGACTGAGTGATGTAGACTACGCCGCACTATGACAAAGAAAAAAGCTCACAAACCCGGTTCAGCCACTATTGCCCTCAACAAACGCGCTCGCCACGAATACTTCATTGAAGAAGAGTTCGAGGCAGGGATGTCGCTACAGGGATGGGAAGTTAAATCACTCCGCGCCGGTAAAGCCAACATCAGCGACAGCTACATTTTGCTGCGCGATGGCGAAGCCTATCTGTTCGGTTCCACCTTCCAGCCGCTGGCGGTTGCCTCTACGCACGTGGTGTGTGACCCCACGCGTAGCCGCAAGCTGTTGCTGAAACAGCGCGAACTCGATTCGCTTTACGGTCGCGTTAATCGTGAAGGTTTCACCGTGGTTGCACTGTCGATGTACTGGAAAAACGCCTGGGCCAAGCTGAAGATCGGCGTGGCGCGCGGTAAGAAAGAACACGACAAGCGTAACGATGTGAAAGATCGCGAATGGCAGATGGATAAAGCACGTATTATGAAGAATTCAAAGCGTTAAGCACTGGATTCAACCGTCACTTTTCTGTAGTATAAGAAGTTCTTGGGGCTGATTCTGGACTCGACGGGATTGTGAAGCCTTAGGTGCATGTCGAGGGGCGGTTTGCCTCGTTAAAAGCCGCAAAAAAATAGTCGCAAACGACGAAAACTACGCTTTAGCAGCTTAATAACCTGCCAAGAGCCCTCTCTCCCTAGCTTCCGCTCTTAAGACGGGGATCAAGAGAGGTCAAACCCAAAAGAGATCGTGTGGATGCCTTGCCTGGGGTTGAAGCACTAAATCTAATCAGGCTAGTTTGTCAGTGGCGTGTCTGTCCGCAGCTGGCCGGCGAATGTAAAGACTGACTAAGCATGTAGTACCGACGGTGTAGTAATTTCGGACGCGGGTTCAACTCCCGCCAGCTCCACCAAAATTCTCCATCGGTGATTACCAGAGTCATCCGATGAAGCCCTAAGAGCCCGCATGGCGCAAGCACTGCGGGCTTTTTTGTGCCCTCAATTTATCCCGCAAAGTCCGAACTCAACTAATTAAATCCGAACCTTTTAGGCACCTCATAAAGCTTTATCGTTTTTGAGGTGCCTAAAACTATGGAAACCCGGCTATGGCAAGACAAACCAAACCTCTCTCCGTTAAGGAAATCGAGTCTGCCAAACCCAAGGAAGCGGACTATGTGCTCTATGATGGCGATGGCCTTGAGCTACTGACCAAATCCAGCGGAAGTAAAATCTGGCAGTTTCGCTACATTCGCCCTGTCACCAAAAAGAGAGCGAAAAAGAGCATTGGCTCCTACCCGTCAGTTACGCTTGCCGATGCTCGAAGCTATCGGGCAGAGTCTCGCTCACTCCTGGCGAAACAAATCGATCACCAGGAACATCAGCAAGAACAACTGCGCAGTTCGCTTGAAGCCAAAACTAATACTTTCCAACTCGTGGCTGAACGTTGGTGGAATGTGAAGAAAGCCAGTGTGACCGAGGACTATGCAGAGGACATTTGGCGATCTTTGGAAAGAGATATCTTCCCTGCAATTGGTGACGTCAGCGTTACAGATATTAAAGCTCATACTTTGGTTCAGGCCGTGCAACCGGTTCAGGCCAGAGGAGCGCTGGAGACCGTTCGTCGCCTGTGCCAGCGCATAAATGAGGTCATGATCTATGCCCAAAACACGGGGCTGATTAATGCGGTTCCTAGTGTCAATATTGGCAAAGCATTCGAGAAGCCGCAGAAGAAAAACATGCCCAGCATTCGTCCCGATCAGTTGCCTCAGTTAATGCAGACGATGCGAACGGCCAGCATTAGCCTTTCAACACGATGTCTGTTCATGTGGCAACTTCTTACCGTTACCCGCCCTGCCGAAGCGGCTGAAGCCCGTTGGGAAGAGGTAGACATGGAAGCAAGAAAATGGAAGATCCCTGCATCACGCATGAAGATGAACCGTGATCATACTGTGCCATTGTCAGATGAAGCCATCGCTGTTCTGGAAATGATGAAACCGTTAAGTGGCAATCGGGAATTCATTTTTCCAAGTCGTTTGAAGTCTACTCAACCAATGAATAGCCAAACGGTAAATGCTTCGCTTAAGAGAGCGGGATTCGGCGGTATCCTTGTATCACATGGGTTGCGTTCAATTGCCAGCACTGCGCTCAATGAGCAAGGTTTCCCTCCTGATGTCATTGAGGCAGCGCTAGGACATGTCGATAAAAATGAGGTTCGTCGCGCATACAACCGAAGTGATTACCTTGAGCAGCGACGCCCGATGATGCAATGGTGGGCAAATTTTGTTACAGCGGCAGACCGCGGAAGTATTATTGAAGGCGGGCATAAAGGTATCAAATTAATTGCTATGGCCTAATTACATCGAGTCCAAATATTGGACACGATAGATATTCATCGGCTGCTAAGTGCCAAGAGCTGACGTTGTTAACATTGTGCCACGGTAATCTATGGGAGCGGATCACTTCAGGTACGGATGTTTTTATCACAAATTTTTGCTTGGTCAATCAGCCAAAGAGTTCGTAAGAAGCAATGCTGCTGAGTAGCGACTTCTTCTGTTCAGAACCACTTTCTTAATTAATCACTAGATAAATGCTAAAACCTATAGCCTTTTAGATATTTTACAGGTTGTCAATCACCAGAGCAAATGCAATGATATATAAGTTTACGTCTACTCTAAGCACCTCGTAAAACGTATGCATGGATAAACAACACAGCAAAAGGATTGGGTATGTTTTCATATGCTTTCGCAATCAAACTAACAGATAGAAATATAAATAAAGATAATACAAGCACATCGTTTAAGACTGGTAGCAATGTGATAAACATTACCAGAAAAGAGAATGATGTTATTTTGATATCATCAGATGGATATTCCTCTAGTGAGGATGCGCTAAAAGAAATGGTTAATACAATTATTAAAACAAAAATCATTTTGGTGACGCATAAAATATCACCTTTGGACTGGTTTTCATTTAACACCATGCAACGCCATATCACCGAACTAATTGGCAGTATCTTTGAACAACGGAATATTGTTCCAATCAGTTATAAACCTCAGTTTTATGAGACCAAGAGACTGATACACTGGCCGGGAGCTACTCCTGCCGTAGAGGAATTCGACCCTACGATACTTAACGCTTTATCTCTCCCAGACGAGGAGTTTAATTATGGCACTGGCCAGAACTTAGAAGCACTCAATGTGCTAAGTTTATGCCTGTCAGACCGCCATGCTAAATCCAAGCTAATCCTAGCAATGACTGCCATCGAGATACTTATTGATCGGCAGCCTATCGAAGCAGAAATGGCGGAAGCAATTCAGATGCTGAAGAAAAAAATAAATAAAGTCGATACAAAAAAAGATATAAAAGATCGTCTTTCTAATATATTAGGATCAGCTAAGACAGAAAGTATATCCAAAGCAGGAGAGCGCTTGGTTAAGGATCTTCTTGGTGATAGCAAGGCTAAAGAGTTTAAAGAACTTTATAAAATCAGGTCTGAACTTGTTCATGGGAATGCTCTACGTCTCAGTATTGACCTAAGCGGTCATGGGGATATTGAGAAATATGCGGAATCCGCATTTGGACTCGCTCTGGCACTTACACTTAAATATCAGAAGTAAATTCACGAAATGGATAATAAAGGCTCTTTTCCCAGTGTGGGCCTTAATAAATCTATTGTATACCTAAGAGTAGGAATGCACTTCAAAATAAGCGTGTAGATACAAATGTATATAACTCCCGCTGACCGTGGAAACCTTCTCGCGTTTTCGGTCAGCGTAGACCTAAGTTCACAGTGGTAATTAAGAAATTATCCCATCTAAATTTTTTGACCCTAGTTAGTATGTAAACTACTCGAGTGCAAAACATCATCCTCTTGATGTTCTTTTACTCAGAAAATAATTTATGATATTTGAACAAAAATCTCGCTTCGCCTTATTTTTCAATATGATGTAACAAATACTAATATTACGATCTAAGTATTTCTAACACGTCTAATGAGTTTATCGCTCCTTAGCTAAGTATATGCCCCAGTTATGATCAGCAACAATCACGAATTTCCACTCTTCGCTCACAGCGAGAAGCGGACATCGCTTTCATCATGCTAGGTGCGATTAGGTTATTTTCTTACATGCTCATGGAAGCACTTAATCACATGCTTTGTGTAATCATCTCTTATACCTCCCAGATAAGTATTAGAAAGACTGTTAATTAACATCTCTCTTTCGATGTCTGTGCTCATTTTCTTTTCCCCTTTAAAATCTTGTATTAAGGCAATAGTTAGAGAGTTATGAAAAAACACCTCCGATTTAAAACAGTTAATTCCCCGCAGCTGCATTAAATCAGCTGCTACATCTAAATCTCCATTTGCTTTTATTTCATTGAAGAATTCAACTGTTGCATTGATAACATTGAGAACTGATATTTTTTCTTGAGGAGAAAATAGATAACCACATGGGGAATATTTTGAAATGGTTGTTGATTTAATAAAGTGATAACCTTCACAACAAGCGAGGAAAACAACAAGTTCGTTCTTGCAAATTTCATTTAACCCTCTAAGCATATCCATTAATTCCTTCCATGGCATACGAGAGTTATCAGCAAACCCAATTTCCTTCGTGTTACCATGTGTTTCTATATCAACAATCGGTTTAAACCCCTGGTTATCCTGCATCAAAAATCTTATTTCCTCCATTAATTCTATGAACTCATCTTTAGATGCAACTGGAATATATTGTATTCCTGAATGATCAGGATGTGATTCTTTTAACACACTGGATAAAACCTCACCTGTTTTGTATTCATTTTCAGGTAGTGATTCAATAATAATAATACTGTTGTAAACCACACTCAACTTTGACACTTTTCTTTCCTTTTAAATTTTACAAAAAATTCTTTTAGAACAAAGATATTAACTCAAAAAAACACATAATAAGATGGGTTTCTGATGTAAAGGGATGGAGGCATCCTTAATTTAAACCTAGATAATATTGATAAAAAGAGCATGCGCTTTTAAATCAAAGCATAATGATCAACATGGGGCAGCCGTCTACTTATCACTCAAAGCTGCCTGTCAATTCTTTATCGCTTAAAAATAGGTTCAACATGGGATAATTTCGGTTTTCCAAGTGGCCCCAAAGAGAGGGACAAAGCCCCTCCTGATGTTTACAAAAATGAATGTACTGTGGACAACTGAAATAATTGCTCTTCAGAGACAAATTCAACTAAGACGTCTTCTGGGAGGTAATCACGTGAATTTGGTTCTACTTTCCATGCAGGAGTTCTGATGTCCCATCGAAGTTCGGTCTCATCCCAGTCAGCCAACACGCGGAGGTCCCAGTCAACAATGGTATAGTAGTAATCTACACCATAATTACCAACCCAGAACCGGGTTATCCAGAGACGACGATGCCCTAAAGCACGCAAAAAATTCACCGCACTTGCTGCGGTTCTAAAAGTTATTTTTTGATTTTTCATATGGTTATATCCTTATATTGATTACAGATTCACATTAGACATCCTGTCGTGATGTAAGCCACTTTAAGAGTGGTAAAGACAATGAAGCAAAAGTGCCAAGTCCGAACCGCCCCTAAGATGGCTTCTTATATTATAGCTCAAAAAAGCATTTTATCTCAGTTGGTTATTCGTTTTTTATTCTAATATCTGGTTATTAAACATTCGGGTAGTTCAAATTTCACAAATCAGTCTATCGACATAATTGAGGCATATATTAAAACCAGCTTTGTTGGTCAAAAATCCTTGTAAACATATTCTAGGATAGACAATCCTTATTCAAATACATTTTCTTTGCTGAGATTCAGCAGTTCGGCTTCTGCCGGAAGAGGGGAAAAAAATCCACGTGGATATACATCCCCACGCCAGTCACGCAGGCTAGGGGCACGGTATTTCTCAACGCATTGCGTGTATACATCGAACATATTGGTCAACTTATAGCTGTCAGATCTAACGACGTAAGCAGCATTCCCATTGTTATACTATGCGAACGACCGCTATTCGTTCCAGGCTAGGCATCCTCCCTGCATGCCCGCTGCATTCCAAAGTGTAAGTACACGGCAACGATTCACTTAGCAAAGTACGCAGTCATTTCTTTAATCTTTCTATATTAATATAGAGCGCTTCAATTAGTTTTTTTGCATTTTGACTGTAGTGTAATGCCCTATGGCAGTTAGGACAAAGTGCAACACAGTTGCTTGTGGTATCCGCTCCGGCTGATGAAAGAGGTACTACGTGATGTACTTCTAGATACGGACTGCCATCATTTAAATAAAACGGTGCCTTTTCACCACAGCTTTCACAAATGCCTTTACTTTGCTGCAAGATCCAAGCTTTTACGGCTGGATCTCTAGCATAGATCTTTTGAAGTCGCTCTATCGAGCTTGGTGATTTATATCCGTCTGGTTCAGTCAAAGGTTTCTTTATCAGTCGGCTAACCCTTGCGTTCAAAATTCTCTCATCATCTGTAGGTTGCAAGATATCTGATGATTCTCCATTTATTACATGGTCCCAAAAAATTTCACTATTGACTGTAGGAATACATATTATTATTCTCTTTGTCCTATTACCTGAAGGTACTTCTTTTCTGCCTGTACTACTGAAATGGGATTGATAACTACACATTTCCTGTCGAATATCTCTAGGGCTACTGCCAACTAAAGCGAAATATTCACCTGGATGGATTTTTCTTTCAGCTATGGACGGCATGTGTTTTCTGGCTGTCGATGAGGCAAGATAGACAATGACATTTTGCACACCGTAACTAATCAGCCGCTCAATAATACAATCGAGAGCTATATTGTAGTCTTTATTTCTGTGTGCTGGCCCCCAAGATTCAAGAATTAATCCATAAACCCCATCTTCTTCAACTACAGAGCACTCTGCATTTAGTTCAGTACCATCATTATCAAAAATTTGCATCGCATTTATCTTTTGAGATTTTATGTAAAATACTACTAGCTATCATTAGCAATATGAAGCATGAAGCATGAAGCATGAAGCATGAAGCATGAAGCATAAAACATTTATTAAAAATAATGTTATCCAGTTGCCATTCAATTGATAAGTAAGTATGCCCCCTACTTTCTTCAATAAGATACCCTAATGGATAACTTATATTGTAAGCCAACATTAGGGAACTGAAAAGATTTTTATGTAACTTTAATTACACTGTTCAAGACTACCTTCGACAGTAAACTTGTTAATTTGATAAATAAAAATAGCACATTAAAAAACATCTAACTAACCACTATTTTCAACTACCGAAAACAACACTCAAAGTAGCATTATCTCTAATTCAACACTTTTAAATGCTCTCGATACCCCTTAAATTCTTCAGCTGTTTTAATTTGTAGTTTTTAAAATATCAATATCATCGAAGCATTTTGTGTAGCTTTAATGAGTGCATAGAATATATTTCTTTGTGTTCTTTAACTGAAAAACCCCTTACTTAAATTTAGTATATCATCGATTTCTTCCCCCCCTGCTTAAATGGAACATACTAACAAAAAAGAACAAAGATCTTCACCTGTAATCTCTGAACTATAAAAGGGAAAATAACTTAATAGACCAAGCTTCAAACGACTCGCTCTGCATTGTTATATCTACCTTAAAATCTTGTTATCACATAGAGACACTCAGTCGAATAAACTTTGTAAATTAAAACCCGGTGATGCCATGTAATTATATAAATGCGCTTTCATATCGAAAGCGCATCCATTAAAACCTCATCAATCAAAACTATCAGCCCTATTGCTATATTTTAACTAGGCTTAAGGTTAGCAAGCGCACGCAATGGTCGTCTTTCCAGCTCGAATGTATCAATGAACTTAAGTGAAGATCTCCCATCAGCTAGGCCCATGGAATCAATCAGAGCATTTCGCTCAGGGTCCTTCGATTGCCATAGGGGATGTGTAACAACTGCACGCCAGAGTTCTTTTCCATCCTGAATTTCGATAAGAACAGGTAACGAATACTCTTTTAACAATTTGATTGTTGCTGGTCGAAGAGCCTCGACGTCTTCCGCTAACTGAAATGCTCTTTCTCGCCATCCTTTCATCTCCGGCTGGTTCCAGTCTGCGGCATTCAGACCACATGCGAATTCGGGCATAACCATCGCCCGTAAATAGGCCAAACCTAAACGCCAGTCGAGTAAACCGTGATACTGGCGATTACCATAGCGCTGTATGCACTTGTAACACGCAGTTTGGCACTGAATCGGGTGATCTTTGTTTAAAAAATCAACCATCGGCCATTTGTCATTCTCTTCGAGAATTTCATGTAATAGTTTGACTATCAGAGGAAAGCCGTTAGCAGTAGCTGGTTCGGCAAGCCGTCTGCATAGTCCTGAACCGTTGATTAACGCATCGGCGATTTGCAGTCTGGGTTTACCAAGATGCAGTCGGGGTTCAAGCATTTCAAATTCATCTGGCGAAACATCCAGATAGAGCGCTGCCTTATGCGTCAAGATCTGGGTCGCGCTAATAGCCGCAGCGCGCGAAGGTAAATTCATGTACTCGCCGTATCTGGCAACCATATCCATATTAAGGCGAGTATCGAATTTCGTTATTTCAAGATGAAGAGACTCTGTCTCTTTGCTTGATACAAGCCCAAAACTTTTTTCCTCGCCACGAAGCTGCCAGCGTGGGTTAGCGTGCGATTTTAGCCAGTCTGAATCGATAGCCTGCTCGCCTTTAACTGACGGGCAATAAGTAGAAAATGGCATTGGCGCTTTTTGATCGTTCACCAAGTCAACATTAAATCGTTCGCCTTCCTTTTCTCCGCTAATGGGACCATCATTGAGGCGTAGAATGGTTACTTCACCTCGTTGTACCGTGAAGGAACCGCATTTTGTTGGAACGCCTTCATGCAACACTGTTGCTGTGGTTTTCAACGACATGCGGATAAAATTATCTATATCGTCTTTAGGTTTGAAATCCGTACGAAAAGCGGCTGGTGTGATATAAAGTCTGAATTCGTTAGGGCTAATCGGCGTGCAGCAATCCTCGCAATTAATGTCGTTGTCAGGTTTATCTAGTTCTAGTTTGGCGGAACCACATGCCGGGCAAATTGCTACATGGCTGCATGACTCCTGCCACGAGCCTACCGTCGAGAGATCAGATATTCGGTTGTTCTGTACCTGAGGTTCTTGGTAATTACCTGTGAAGCCTATTACCTCATGCTTTTTCTTATCCTTAATCAGTACCGAGCCTGGAGCATACTCGAAAACTGCGAGATCAAGATCGCGATCCATCGTCGACCACTCGTATTCTTCTTGAGCGTTTATCCCTTTTGTTTTACGCAATCCCAAATAAAGGTTGCGCACCCGAGTCGGCATTCCATACATCGGCAGTTTTCCGTGCTCGGCCAGGAAACGTGCAAGTCCCATATCTTCGCTAGGGACATAGTCGTTCAGTTCAGCAATTTCATTAATTATTCTTTCCGCATCTAATGCGGAATAAAGGCGTTGTCTTTGCTTTGGATCGAACGTTGCTGCTATAACAAAGCGATCATGTATATTCTGAGTTGCTTTCAATGCTCCCAGCAACCGCTCAGCCCAATTAGTTTCATCGCTATGATAGTAATCATGCGTAGAAATATATTCGCCATGAATATCAGGCGGAACGAGTTTATCTCCAGGGAAAGCTATTCCCTTTTTATGATCCTCTTCACGTAAAAGATTAAATGCAGCTCTAAGCCATACTTTCCGCATAAGTCTTAATGGAATGGCATCGTGATCTACTGCCAAAAAAGGCGGCGGTGGTGGATCTCCGGTGATCGCATGAGGATGAGCGAAATAGTAAGCATCATGAGTTCGTCCGCGGCAAAATGTGATAACGAAAGAAAAAGCCTGACCACGTCGCCCAGCGCGGCCGACGCGCTGCTGGTAGTTAAACCGCTGAGGAGGCATGTTGGCTTGATAAACCGACTGAAGTGAACCGATATCAATTCCAACTTCCATTGTCGTGGTAACGGCAAGCATATCGATTTCCGCATCTAATTTTTCGAGTTCACTCATTTCATCAACAAAAATGCCTTTAAATTTACGTAGGCGATCGGAGAAATCATCTGTCTGCCCCGTCAATTCCTCGACGTTCAGCCTGAAACGTTTAACTCCGTCTTGCTCTCCACGAACAATGCGTTTACCAAGAAAATTTTCCTTCCATAGCTTTTCGACAACTCCGCTGGGTTTAACTTCAAGTGGGGTTAAGCAGCGAGTACAATTCTTGAACCCTAAATGTAAGTGAATTCGCCCACATTTCCTGCATTGCCAATAACTATCGCCTGGCTTACTAATTTTGAGGAACAATTTACCGATCTTAATTCGCCCAGCCTTATGCTCAAGCTGAGAGAATTGATTTAAAATACGTGTCAAACCTTCTTGATACCCTCTATCACCGAATAATACTCTGGCAACGCGCTTAACTTTCTCTTTTTCAACATGACTGCCTTCATACCAATCACGGGTACGTGTAGAGTCAAAATATTTATTATCTGTAACTCGATACGCCCCTGAAAACACCCTTAACCATGCATCTAACTCTGGTAAGTCATCTTTATTTGATATACATGGATATGCCAGGCCTGTTTCCTCAAGCGCGAAGAAGGTATTAGCAAAAATGACATCATCTATCAGTTCAAATTGATCGCCGGCGACTTTTGTTTTTATCTTCATTTTTTCATGAGAAGATAGTCCATCGCTATATTTAACAACCGTATCTTCTTTAGTAAAATTAGCATGCCAAACATTGCTATCCTCATCATCTGAACTGGAACGATACTTATATGGTGATATTCCCAAGCCAACCAGCTCAGATGTAATTCTTCCGATTGAATCACCTTCAGACTCTAATAGCCTATCTATTTTTATGCGTTTATACTTACAAAGATTAGCAATGCCCTCTTGATGTTTTTTTAAAGCATATAGTCGGCCGTACTCATTATCATCATTAGCCAGCATGGCTTTGGTCATCTGATCTTTAAGAATATCTTCTGATATATAATTGTTTTCTGCTTCTTTAAGCATAGTTCTGGCTGCTGCGACCAATATTTCCCTGCGTAGATCGCGCAAGTGCAATCGTTCAATTTCTAGCGCCATAGATGCCGCATCCTGCCGACTATCTGAAAAAACAATACTCTTTGCTTCCGCACCGATCGCATGTAGCAATTCAAATAATTCTGTCGCCACAAGCTGGGATGACTTGGTCACACCAGTACGAAACGCGCGAATGGGCGTTCTGGTACGATTGCTGGCAGGCCGGCTGGAGTAGTCAATGCCACAGTTAGGACAGCAGAAAGGCTGCGCGGATGGTCTCTTTGTCGGCTCGCCTTTTTTACCCGGAATTGTTTTTTGGAAATAAAGATATCCGTGAACCGCGTCAGTATTTGTCGGAAATATTTCCTGCCCGATCGTCACAATGCCTGTAACTGGATTGAGCACCGCCTTATCCCAGACATCCCAACCTTTTTCGCAGCCTACCGGGCTTGAATGAGTAGTATCGACAGGCCAGAAAACCGCAAATTCATCCAACGTCATATCGTCGTAATATTCAGCGCCGGGGCGTTCTGGAAGATTTTCTAGATTGGTCGCCGAAGGTAATAATTCGATTGTCTTACCGCCCTTCTGTCCCTTCTGACCGCCGATCAGTAATTCTCCGCATGCCTCGCAGTACAACATCTCGAATAAACGGCGACCTCGTTTCTCCCCTAGGCCTGCTGGAGCGTGAGACAAGCCACGCTCCAAACAAAAATCGGAGAATTTCGCCTTTTGCTCTCCCGGCAATACGGAGGCGAAGAAACCCTCAATATTTCTGACGAATGTATGCACGCGAAAAGCTGGTGTGACGTTGGCGGGTTTATCGCAATCTATCTCAGATTCTGGCAGCGCACGCACCAGCATTAATCCGCGTAATGCTAATTCCAATTCATCTTGATTACTTGGGTCTTCCTTCAGAAAAACCTTATCAATGATTATTCCCGGCGGCATCGCTCGCGGCAACTCGCTGCCATCTTCTATACAAGCATTGGTCAGCAACGCTGCTGCTTTCTCAGCTGCTTGTTTAATGCCTTGCATGCTATTTTGCGCTTTCACGTCTAGAGCCATGAAGACATTAGACAAAGCCTGACTAAGCGCGTCCGTCATTTTCAGATTGCGTACGACATTTTCCTGCCCCTCGAGGGCAACACGCATCAATGCGGCGAAAGGCCGCACAGCTATTTTTCCTTCTGGTTTCAATGGTACATAAGGTATTCCCTTAATGACGCAGTTACGCCAGAAATCAGGATCATCACTACCGGGATCGAGAGAATCGCGGCAAGTACCGAAGGGCGAAAATAGATCGCGTAGGTATTTACGAGATTGCTCTCCATCCACGCCATCCATCGGCAGCGATGCTGAAGACGCGAGTAAACGCAGTTTGTAGCGATGTTTCGGGTCGTCAAGCCCGAGTCTTACAATTAGCGACTTAATCAACATCGCGGTTTCAGTTCCAGCAGAACCACGTAATAAATGCAACTCGTCAAATACCAGATAGAAGTATGCGTCGTTGTTATTAATTAACCATTCGCGAGTAGCATCAAATATACCGTCTTCGACTTCGCGCGAAAGCATTGCCCCGAGCATTGAGGCGTTAGTGACGAGGAGGTCAGGCGGAGCAGCCTGCATATCCCAGCGAGACATCATTTCCCCGCCGTCTGTCGAAGGAAATATATATCGAGTCTTTTCTGCAGTGTTTTCTTTTTCATCGAACGCACGTGCAGCCTGCTGATCGCTATCAATCCGTTTCAATGCCTTACGTAACTTTTCAAGATTACGAGCACGGCGACTTTTTTCCGATTTGACTCCGGAAAGACGTGGATGGCTGGCATAGCCTGTAATCGGTGTTGCGCTGGTATATTGCCCAAAGAATATCTTGTTTCCGGAGAAATGCTGCTCCATAACCCCACGCGCCCCTTCGGAATCCAGCGTTTTACGCAAACGCGCCATTTGATCTTCAACCAGAGCGTTCATCGGGTAAAGCACCATCGCCCTGAGGGCCGCCGGGCGTTGTTCTCCTTCTCGACGAGAAGTCCAGTTTGTTTTTTCGCCAGTCCACCACCGATTTTGCAGATAGCCTTCGCAAGGCGCGGCCCAGTTGACAGCCTCATTCGATAATGCAGCCAATATAGGCAACATAAAACTTTCGGTTTTTCCCGAACCTGTACCAGATGTCACGATGCCGGGTCTACCGGGAAGAATACCGCGCTCCAGCATTTGCGTCTGGTGGCTATACGGTGCATGGACTGAACGACGCGACCAGACTTCGTCACCTAGTTTCGAATCAAATAGACCGGATAACGCTAGTTCAACGAACGCCTTACGGCCTTTAGGAGACAAGCTATTGAGCGGTCCACCTTCCATCTCGGCCAGAGCTTCAAGCGTTTTATCAGAAGACTCATACCGCAAAACAGGTTCAATGTAAGGCTCCGCGGCAAATTCTCCGCTACTATTCAAAAGATTGCGTCTTGAGGCCGCGACTGAAGGATCGGCAATTCGAAAGCTAGTTTCTATATATGAAATGAAGAAGTCCTGAATACGGCGAAAACCGCCAATAGGGTCTAACATGATTTCCTTCTCCTATAATTTATTGGGCATACATCTCGTCATTATTTAAATTTGCATATAAATCGACTAAATATTTTTGATGCATCGCTTTGTTTTCAGTATCAAGCGGCACCACCTCATGTGCCGTTCTCATCGCCCGTAGTGTATTTGCTAGATCCAAACGTCCGGCTGACATTTCATCCGCGATAGCGAGCTTGTCAGGGAAAGAACCTTGCGATTTTGGACCGGGGTCCAGTTCGCTATGATTTTCTGAAGAAAGATATAAAGGAGATAGCGCAATCGCATTCCGAATGACGACATTTTCCATTCGTA
Organism: Pantoea sp. BL1; assembly: GCF_000963985.1. Classification (NCBI taxonomy): domain Bacteria; kingdom Pseudomonadati; phylum Pseudomonadota; class Gammaproteobacteria; order Enterobacterales; family Erwiniaceae; genus Pantoea; species Pantoea sp. BL1. The sequence continues at coordinate 49,812 of NZ_JZRH01000052.1, forward strand.
GGCGAAGATGTTGTTCCTTAATTTCCTCCATTTCTTCACAATCTTCGTTTTCAATGGTGCCGCAAATCAGAAAGCGTCGGTGCAAATCACCTCGGTATAATCGATCTTTCAGCGCTGGCAACCAGAAACGCACAGCGGAACATTCGACACGTTCAATCACAGCGAGGATCGTTCGGGGACAAGAAGCTTCACTCAACAATAATCCTTGGTAAAGCGGCGTCGCCATATTATTTCCCGCACGAACCCATAGATCCTCGCAGGAAATTATCGTTGGATCGGCGATCTGTCGAATTGAGCGGCCTGAAGAAATCAGCGATTCAGCAACAGCAAGAAAGTCTTGTGTTTCCGGACCAAATAACAACGGACATTCACCGGCTAACATCAACGCAAGAAATTGCGTCATCAATATTTTTCCGCTGGGTGTCAGCAATTTGTTCTCTCTAACGAGCTGGCCGAATTCTTCGCATGATACTACTCTCGCTTGCGTCGGAAGACATACTTTGGGGAATACTGAATAAGCCATATGACGAAACTTCTCAGCAATCGCGACATCCATCTTTTCGAGTTCAATTTTTGCCTGAGCAGTACGTTCTTCGGTCTCTCTTAAAGATGCTAAACATGCTTCATGTTCGTAGGTTAAGGAAGCCAATATATGATGCTGATTTTCGTTCTGGGCGCATAACTCATTGCTGGCGTCTTTCAGACGACTAATTTCGCTTTTGAGATACTCTTTTTCCTGATTGAGAGTTTTTTCTATATCCGCTTTATTTTCTGCAAAATCAGTCTGTAATTTTTCTTTTTGGAACTGCCATAATTGTGCAATCTCCTCCTCGATTTGGCTTTTCCTTGCCTTATCAAATACGGCCATTTCCATTTCAATAACTTCACGACGTCGCAGCCGTTCACCCGAAAATTCATTATCGAGCGCCTTTTGCTGTTGGGCGCGCAACGTGACTCGCTCTTCTTCCGCGATGCTTTGTATCTGATGCTCGAGAAGGCGGGTGATGTGCTGGTCCTTCAATACAGCTTCGGTAAATTGACGAGTCAGAGAATCCTCCTCTTCCAGTTTCTTAGCCAACTCTCCTGCCCGAAGCATTTGAGCAGCAGCCAGAAGAGCATCGACGCCGGAAGATAATTTTCCGTTTTGCTCGTCTGTATGCACTCGAAGCCATGAAGAGATATCGACCGTCAAATCAGCGCAGGAAAGAAGTTGAATGACGTATTCGATGTACTGCTTATCCGGCGTCCAGTCATGGATCTGGGTAGGCAACGCATCGACATCAGGCATATAAAACAATTTTCCGTTATCAGATATGCCTGATACGGAAATCACGCCGCCTTCACGGAAGTCATATTCATAGACGTTCTGACTCTTGGAAATGATCAGACAGCCTGTTTTCGACTCAGCCAGATTTGCCAGAATCAAGCCATCCAGGCCAAAACGAATAGCCCACACCCCCGGTTCACCATCTGTAGCTATGCCATCAAAGCTCAATTGGCGACGCGCTTCCAGCAGCGATTGGCCGGAAGATAAATCATAATAAGGATAAATACGGCGAGCACGTTTCGCCTGCGCTCTGTTGCGAGTACCTGGCCCAACATGAAAAGCGGCCCATTCGCCCTTACGGAGCGGCAAAGCATCAGAGTCGTTAAACTCAACCTCACCCGTACGAGGAAATAGTTTCTTAGGGTTCTCGATCGTACGCCAGCCATCAGGTGTTTCCTGCGCAATAGCTGTAAGGTAAGACTGATAATTTCTGCGATCATATTGACCCAGATACCAAGGGATGTTGCTCATTTTTAATTTTCCTTATTATCCCAGCGTCAGTGTTAACCGACCGTTTCTCCATATCGGACGTATTCTTCCGCCAGAATGGCGACTGACTGAAACTACTCGGCTTGAATCGTCCTCGCCATTTGACGAGGGAGAATAAAAACATCCCGGAAGTAGCGACTCTAGCCAGAGGAGAGATATGTCATCGACAGGATAGGTGTAACCGGAGTCCATCGGACCTCCGTTTCTGAGCGCGTGACGCCGTATTCCCGTAGCCAATACGTCGGGCAGGCCACAATCATCGATAAGACACTGCAGATGATTTTTAGCGACGCGTTCAAACATGGGTTCCCTGTTATGTGCGCCAGCGGCGATAATAGCTGCGGTTCGGGAAAGATAATGTTTTGTTTTTCTTCCGGAAACAACCCGATAGATATCATGATCTCGCCCCCCGGGATGAATATGCAGTGACAACGACACAGATTCTTTATCCTGGAAACCATGTTGCTGAAATCGCCCTGAATGCCAGTCCCAGACCGCAGCTAGATCATGTAGTTCAGCAGCGCGTTCTGTCGTGGCTAGTGAAAGCGGTATTGTATCGGATGACGATGAGGCTTCGATAAGCGGCCATCCTAGACGCTGAGATAACGCAACAGGATCAGCAAGTACAGCGCCAAACACAGGGGGCGACCAAAGGCTAACGCCGCAACGACGAAAACTTTTTCCGCCCAACCCAGCGACCACTTTTTGAAAATCATCCACCAGTCTGGCGCAGACTGCGCCTTCCACAACAATTAGAGAATTTTCTCCGTTACGAATATGAAGCAATGAAGATTTAACCAGCGTCCATGCCCGGCCTTTCCATCCGGGACGCAGGCGTGGCTCGATCAGACCCGCATTTTGTAAACAACGAATCAAATGCCATACGTTGATCTTCCCGTCTACATGCCTTAGAAGCGCGATTAACTCGGCCTCTTCCCAGCCGCTCGCTCCGCTGGCGTATATCGCCTCCAGAAGATGATCGCAACATACTTCGTTATCTTCCCATTGAAACTGCTCTTCGAAATTAAATGTCGGCGCCTTTAGTGAAGACGTCAACCAGTCGCAAAGCGGCTCAAACCGGTATCTTGCACTTTCGCCTAAAGTCGGGTGCGGTACAGCGTAGGTGAAAAAACGCGCGCGACGCCGCCACGGCGGAGTTTTTTCTCCCGTTTCAAGCGCTGGCTCGATGGAAAGTTCACAGTTAAGAGGTACAGAAGAAATCAAACGGCCATCAATTACAGAAACGTTGATTCCTGCTTCATCATTCCCGGATGAATATATTTTGTAGCGTAGCGTATCTGACTCAATAAAAGGCAAAAATGCGGGTAATCCCAGCCATCCGCCGGGGAGGCGTATTCCACCGTATAGCTGAGGACGCGTGACGTCATCACCCTGAGTGCCCCAAGAGGATCTTAGTAAGCGAAATATATCCATCGCCGAAACTAGGTTCAGAGGCTGAACCGTTAAAATCCAATCGTCCTCTACAATATAACCGTTGAGACGCTTGCTTATATGTACGGAATGTTTACTGGATAAGGCAATATGAAACCGTTGCGAGTTTACGTCAGGAGACGGTTTCGCTCTCCAGCGCCCGTGCCCGATCTCATCAAAAAATAGTAAGCCGGCCTGCGACGCCCTCCCCAGATTTTCACTGCTCCCGGCACCACGGTCTTTAAGAGCTTTGGATAACTCAGGATGAAAAACGGTTTCGCCTGTCTCGCCCACACTACTGAAATAACATCGTGAACCGTCAAAGTCGACATACATATCAATAATGATTTGATGATTCGGTGCGCCGGATGATATTTCGAACGCCCGTTGACGCAGGCGCCAGAAAGGCATATCGAATAGTGCGCGGTGCCCTAGTAACCACGCGTCTCTAAATTTGGTGTAAGCCTCCTTCAGCGCATAAGAAACGCCAGGTCTTTGAATAACAATCTGAAAATACTTGATTAACTGGCGCGGATCAGCGGCCGCTTGCGGATAACGTTCCAGGCACTCGCTCATCAGACGTAGATCGGCTTTATTAGGGAATGCCAACCGCAAGGTGTGACCGATTTGAACCCGACCATCCCGCGGCGGTAGGACAAGATGCCTGTAAGACTCACCTTCCTGAATTCGTTGGTTAAGCCATTCGGCTAATGCCTCCCACATCTGGTTGACGCCAGATAAATTCTGAAAACTATGCGAGGTCTGCAGCCAGTTCTGTAGCTTCAGACGAAAGTCATTGCGCTCTTCCTGTGCGTCGAATTGGCTGCTAATAAGCAACGTCATGACCAGATAAGTAAAAAATCCGGGCGTATCACGAGTCGACTTTTCTATCATGCCGTATTCAAGGCGCTGTGGCAGATCCCGTATTTTTGACATACAGGTTCGAAACGCTTCTTCAATTTCATTCGCATTAGCACTGCTGTCGGCGAATGCTGCCGCAAGCGTCGACGGCGTAACTTCAAACCAGCGAATATCCTGCGCGTCGCCGCCAGCACCGAACCGGAGAAAATAATCAATCAGTTTACTCTCCCAACCATCGGGCGTAACGAGAGACGTCCAGTTCATTCAGGTATATCCTCCGTCCGCTGACTATTGATTCGGACTGCCATCACCAGTGGCTCCAGAATACGTTCTGCCAGAAAACGAACGGGAGGAACGGCAAGGCCGTCACCTATCACTTTGAATGCTGACTGATACGCAGCTGGGAGGATGAAATCATCCGGCAACCCCATTAACGCCGCCGCTTCTTTGACCGACAACAAACGAGTTTTCACTTGGCTGCCTTTTACAACGATAATACGAGGACGAGAAGCTCCGCCTTTTGGCGTTCTCAGGCAACCAAGAACTGTCGAGAACGTTATTTCGGTCCGTTGCCGGTTGACGCCTTTTTCTTTGCGCATGCGTAAATAAAGGCTGCCTGCAATTGTCTCGCCGGATGCCTGCGCGTTCGCCAGACGCGCCAGATTAGCCGGTGCCATCATACTGATAAGCCGTTGTGTTTCCTCGGCAGAATGCCATAGCGCGTTGTCATGCTCAAAATCGATTAAGTCGTCCAGTTCCCTCATTCTGGCGTCTGGTAAATCGCCAGGCGACCACCAGATCCAGTCATTGCGAGCTTCCTTCGCTAGCGCATCGCAGGCGCGTAGGAGCGAAGGTGAATGCCATTTCGACAAAGGTTCTTCTGAAACCAAACATTCAGGAATGGAAATATGGCGACTAATCGCAACAACAAATACGCGGGGGCGGGACTGTGGTAGAAAGTGCTTTGCATCGATGATTATTGCGCCATACCGATAGCCCGTTTTGCTTAGCTGATGGCATATCGCGGCGAAATGGCTCCCCTTATCCAGCGTCAGCAATCCAAGAACATTTTCAAGAACAAGAATCGGCGGCTTACGGTTTTCCTCGCCGAGCCTGCTTATTAAATCGAGGAATGGCCATATCGCACCGGAACGCGTGGTTTCATCCGCACTGGAATCTCTTTCGCCAATTCCCAAGCCATTACCGGCCAGAGACAAATCCTGGCAAGGAAATGACGCCCAGCTTAAATCAGCGTGGAGCGGCAGTTCACAGGAGGTAACCTCTCGGACATCACGCATGTCGAGATGTTCGTCCCCCCAGTTATCGATGTAGGTCGATGCTTTTATCGGGTCCATGTCGTTGGCAAAAAGGCATCGCCATTGTTTTCCCAGCCCAGCCCTAGCCATACCGCCGCCCGCGAAAAACTCATAGAAACTAAACCCTGCCTCGTAAGGTTCTGTTAAATGATTGTCACTCATGGCAGCCTTAGTGCTCATGACCTGACCATAAAATAGTATTGCTGAATCGGGGCATCGTTCAATTTCCTGAAAGAGGTATTCTTAACTAGATAGTCTATAAAATCAGGAAGATAATATCTATATTGATAATTGTATCGGCCATATGACAAAGAATGATAAATAACTGAAAAATAATGATATTTTTTCGAAATCATCAAGCAAGACTGTTGAATCGGCAATGTTAGAAATGCAAACAGTCAGCATCTGTGCTGTAAATTGTTATTTATTTAGAAAAATTCACTATTGGAGCAGATAACTAAGATGTCATTTTCCATTCTCCCTTGGTCTGAGCTGGCACCACGATATGATGGGACAATTTTGCTGGGCAACGGTGCAAGCATCGGAGTCAGCCCTCGTTTTGCATATGGCTCTCTTCTTGAACACGTCACCCAAAAAGAGAGTCTGGAGGCAGATGTACGAAAACTTTTTGACTTTTTTCAAACTAAAGATTTCGAACTCATTCTGCGTATTGTTTGGCAGGCGTCAAACGTCAACAAATCATTAGAAATTGAAGATGCCCGCACTCATGAGGCCTACCTACGAATACGTGAATGCCTTATTCAAGCTGTACGAGATGTGCATCCTGAGCATGATGAAGTTGACGAACAGCTGCCATATATTTACGAGTTTCTGAAAAGATTTAACACGGTCATTTCGCTTAACTACGATCTGATCGTCTATTGGGCAATGACATATGGTCTGGATCTCAACGACCATCATCGGTTTAAGGACTGCTTTCTTGCCAGAGGCCTTTTTGAGCAGGACTGGCAACGGTTAAGAGGAATGCTTGGAAATGAACAATCGAATACACTTGTTTTTTATCCACATGGCAGCCTCATATTGTGCCGTAATCGTATTGAACAAGAGAGTAAAATTCATATTAGGAATGCAGGTTTACTTGAATCGATTCTGAAGCGGTGGCAAAGCGAGGAAGTTGTTCCTCTGTTTGTTAGTGAAGGAACGCATGAACAAAAAGTAAACTCGATTCAGAGCAGTTTTTATCTTTCAACGGTTTATCGGGAAGTACTTACCGAACAGCGTGAAAATCTTGTGATTCTAGGCTGGGGAATGGGAGAGCATGATGTGCATCTACTAAAACGAATGGCTGGAGCAGGCATAAAAAAAGTCGCAGTATCTGTATTCAGAAGAGACCAAGCGTATTGCAATAGAGCCAACCAATTAATCAAAGATAATCTTGGAAAAAATATTTTGATAGAGTTTTTTGACAGTGAAAGTCCCGGATGCTGGAATCAGCAGCCAGAAATTTGATGCAGGGACTGTAATTGGTAATAATATAGAGGAATGGCTAAGATGGCGCGTTACCATTCTGTGTTTTTAAGCGGATCCTGTAAATTATTCTATGCAACTTCCACCATATTAGAGGCGAGCCTCATATGATCACCGAACTCGATATTAAAACGGTTCATTGCCAGCCGCTATTTGTGGTTTAATATAAATAAAAATAAAAGGTGAACCGTGTGAAAGATCATCCAAAAAAATTATTTTTCCGCATTATAAATGCATGGTTTGAAATGGAGCAACTCAGATGGAAGCCACAAAGAAATTTATCTTAGACGGGTTAGCAAACTTCGGTTTGAGCTATCTGCCGGGAAGACCTTACGATAGTTCGTTTCAACTTTTAGCCTCTCCACCACAAAGAAAACGTGTGATTATGATGGGATTCAATGGCTCACTCGTTGATGCCCATTTCACCAATGCACAATCCATCGAAAAGGATTTCGAATCACCCTACATATCTAATGTTCAAAACGGGATCGAAGGGGCGTGGGGGATAACTCACCTTGCTAAGCGGTTGCAACAGACCCCAACGGGGCTTGGCTATGATTGGCAAGATGTCCTTTACACCAATGCTCTCATGATGTGTTCAAAGAATGCAGCATCACTAAAAGTGGAAGCGCTTGCGAGAAATCAATCTCTAGAAGAGATTACGATAAATTCTATGCGATTCTTTGATAATGTAACGCTGCCCCTTTGCAATCCAGAATTAATCATAGCTTATAGCAATGGCTTATCTTCCTTGTCCGCTGCCAGCTTATTGCTCAAGCATTTTGGCGACGTAAGTACATTGAAGTATTCCCATCCTAAAGGGTATTACACCACTTACGCCTTCTATGCTAAATTCCACGGCCAACGGGTTCCAGTTGTGTGCGTGCGGCATATGTCGAGGTTCAAACCTCATGAAGAGTATATAAAATCAGCTATTTCGCTGATGAAATAAGATGGCTAGATTTCAAGCTTAAACCTGCTACATTCCTGAATTGGTATACGCATAGGCATACGAAGAAAACTTGAATTCCAGAAAATGCAAAATTTTCATACCCTTACATCTTTTTTTTCAGACTCCGTCAGCCCCAAAATTCTCAATCGGTGATTACCATAGTCATCCGATGAAGTCCTAAGAGCCCGCATGGCAAAAGCCCTGCGGGCTTTTTTGTGCCAGTGGTTTTATGGGATGATGTAACTGGCCTCTGCAACTATCGATGCTTGTTTGGTTTTTCCCATGCAACTCACCATGTTCTTGATGCGGAAAGCCTATTAAATAAGGTATAAAGCCGCATGAAAATTCCAAACCGAATCCAACCGTTGGTCGATGATGGCCTGATCGATAACGTGCTGCAGCGCCTGAAAAGCGGCAAAGAAGCTGACGTTTACACAGTGATGTGCGGCGACAAAGTCCAATGCGCCAAAGTGTACAAAGAGGCTTCGCAACGCAGCTTTAAACAAGCCGTGCAATATCAGGAGGGGCGTAAAGTTCGCAACTCCCGCAGTACGCGTGCGATGCAGAAAGGCTCAAAATTCGGTCGCAAGCAGCAAGAGGAAGTCTGGCATACCGCAGAAGTCGACGCGCTGTTCCGTCTGGCCAAAGCTGGCGTTCGCGTACCTGAGCCTTATATGTGTCTCGACGGCGTGCTGCTGATGGAACTGGTTACGGATGCTGAAGGCGCCGTGGCACCCCGTCTCAGTGACGTGATTTTATCGGAACAGGAAGCACTGACTGATTTTGCGACGATGATTCGCAATATCGTACGTATGTTATGTGCCGGGATTGTGCATGGCGATCTGTCGGAATTTAACGTACTCCAGGATGAGCACGGTCCTGTGATCATCGATCTGCCGCAAGCAGTGGATGCCGCGGCCAATAATCACGCCGAATCGATGTTTGAGCGCGATGTGAATAACATCACCGCCTATTACGGTCAATTCGCGCCGCAGATTCTGGAAACGCGCTATGCCAAAGAGATCTGGCAGCTGTTCGAAGACGGCAAGCTAACACCTGAAAGCGCTTTGACCGGTCTGTTCGTAGAAGAAGTTCATGCTGTGGATATGGATTCACTGCTGGACGAAATTATCTCTGCTGAAGATGAGTATTACGACCGCCAGCGTGCTGCCAAAGAGCGGGATGAAGAGTGATAAAGCCAGCATGTGGCTGGCTAATCATTAAGTGTAAACCTGCAACAATCGTTAAAGCTGTACTGCAACTCATTGTGGGCGGTAATTCCCTTATACCGATTCGAAGCTTTTTCTTATCTCAGCTATCGCACTTTCCGAAAGCAAAAGCACAGATTTAAGACTAACCTCAATCCGCTCAATGATCTCATCTCGTGGCCCCATTCGCCATGCTTCGCTGGCGTAAAAATCCTCCAGCACAGATTCCAACTGTTCTTCGTTTTCAAAGGCGCGCATCAGAAAGTAACTATCGGCATCATGGCGAGAACAACCAAAAGCGATAATACGAATGCCCTGCCGGTTATGAAGGGGAACGCTGGTATTACACATGATTTGATGGAAGGACTCACCAGTACCCGCTTTCAATCGGTATTGCAGGATTTCAACAGTCTTCACTTTTACCTCATCTCCTTGAGAATTTTTCTTACCTTAATATGGACCTAAAATCTCCCATTTAACTCTCGTAGGTAAAGTGTTGCGTCTCTTTACCTGGGGTGAGTCACAACATTTAGCACCCAGAACAGCTTTTAGGCGTGCGTAAGGTGACATGAACTGAAGTACACAATTTCCCCATCCTCCAAACCCGATGATTCAATTAAGGTTATTCCTGGAGCCAATTCTGGCAGAGCGTGCCATTGTTAACTACGCTCATAACTCACAGAGCGATTGATGAGGGAATATTCATGAAAAAGACAATTATTGCTGTATCTGCCCTGCTGCTGGCTTCTTCGGCGTTTGCCGCTACCACACATGCAACTGACGACACCGTCGCGAACGCACAAGCGGGCGCAAACACCGCCAAAGAGAAGCTGCATCAGGCGCAGCATCAGGGCGAAGAGCAGAAGCTGAAAGCCAAGCATGCTGTTGAAGGTAAGAGCGACAGCACCAGCAGCAAAGTGAGCGAAGGCGCACAGAAAGGCTGGAACAAAACCAAAGAAGGCACTGAAAAAGGGTGGGATGCTACCAAAGAAGGTGCGACTAAAGGCTGGAATAAAACCAAAGAAGGTGCCAGCGATCTGAAGAAGAAAGTGACCGAATAACTTCTTCTGACAAAGTCCCGAAAGGCCGCGATTGCGGCCTTTTTCGTTTTTGCCGCTTTGCGTCCGGCTCGATATCGACTTACACTTCGCCCAACACTCATTAACCATTTTCACTTATGTCTGACACCTTCAAACGCCAGCCCTTGCCTTTACCCAACGGTCACAACAAAGTGCTGTTGCACTCCTGCTGCGCCCCTTGTTCGGGTGAGGTGATGGAAGCGATGCTGGCTTCCGGTATCGATTACACCATCTTCTTTTACAACCCAAACATTCATCCGCTGAAAGAGTACGAACTGCGTAAAGAGGAGAATATCCGCTTTGCTGAGCAGTTCGCCGTGCCTTTCGTGGATGCCGATTACGATAAAGATAACTGGTTTAATCGGGCCCGAGGCATGGAGTGGGAACCGGAGCGAGGCATCCGTTGCACCATGTGTTTCGACATGCGCTTTGAACGCACTGCGCTGTATGCCCATGAACATGGCTTCCCGGTGATCACCAGTTCCCTGGGCATTTCGCGCTGGAAGGATATGAAGCAGATTAATGACTGCGGCGTGCGTGCGGCAGCACACTATCCCGACATGCTGTATTGGGAGTTTAACTGGCGTAAAGGCGGTGGATCATCACGCATGATCGAGATCAGCAAGCGCGAGCGTTTCTATCAGCAGGAGTATTGCGGCTGCATCTACTCGCTGCGCGACAGCAACCGCCATCGCGTGGCCAGTGGGCGTGAACGTATCGAGATTGGTGTGCAGTACTACCAGCCCGACGAATAAAGAAGTCGCCTGCTGGCAGCGGTCAGCAGGCGCTTACTATCACCAGGCTAACTGCTTGCCGCTGTAATCGACATAGTGGTGCCCGCCCTGCCCGACAAAGCGATCCAGTTGCGCCACTAACCCTTGAGCACTTTCGACCGCCGTAATATCCGCATCATCCCCGCCCATATCGGTTTTGACCCAGCCCGGATGCAATGAGAGCAAAGTTGTACCCTGCGTAGACATCTGCTGAACCAGAGCGCGGCTGAGCATATTCAACGCGACTTTACTGGCAGAGTAATAGGGTCGAATCGCCTCGGCATTTTCCGTCAGGCTGCCGAGACGCGATGTCGTGATGCCAAGCACGCCCTGTTTTTCCGACAGCAAGGGTAACAGGCCTTCAGCCATACGCACCGGTGCAACACTGTTGGTCATAAACAATTGCATTAACTCTTCATCACTGGTGGCAATCAGCTCCATCGAATCTGGGCCGAGAATACCCGCATTGATCAGCGCCCGATCAAACTGCTCACCCTTGAGTTGCGACAGTAACTGTTCACGCTGAGTGGCAACGGTAATATCCAATGGTAGCCAACGCAGCTTTTCATGCTGATACGAAACGGCAGTGCTGCGATAGGTGGCGGTGACGTCCCAACCGTCAGCAAGCAGTTGCTGCACGACGGCTAATCCAATCCCCTTTGAAGCACCGATAATTAACGCACGTTTTGACTGGCTCATTTTCACCTCAGAACTGTCTGATATCTAAAAAATAGAGTGATAGCAACCACACACCTTAAGTCAAATCCACTCAACTACTGACTTTAATTTTAAACATAAAATCAAATACTTAAAATATAATCTAGTTTATGAATCTATTCTTATTTTCCGTATTCCACAAAAGATTGTTCATTGTTGCGTCGCTGAACACGGCTTTGTTAAAGTCCAATTAATGTTCACTGAGAGGAATCAGCATGGATGTCGCCCTATTACAATCGCTGGATATTAACGGGCGTGAAAAATTTGATGAGGCAATCAGTGCCTTACAAGGCGATATTTCGACTGCCGCCACTCGACTCTCGATCGATCCTCGCCTCAGGCTGGAATACGCAAAGCTTATCAAGAAAATGGCTGATGACTTACGTTCACGTGCCAATATGGGAATGATCACCTGGGAAAAGGCCACGCAGGAAGCACATGAAACACGCAACATGATTATGGAAATGATCCGGACTCGCAGCACACCACTTGGCCGCGCCATGGCAGAACAAATGAAAATGTCTGGCAAAACGCTCAATGCGCTTATCGCGAAGAAAGCCACAGAGTTGTATGGCGCCAAAGTTCAATTTAATCAGCTGTCCAGTAGCCAACAGGATCGCGTCTATGCCGCAATTGTCGAGTCCGCGGGAAAATCGAATCCACGAATTAACCTCAAAATGATGCAACTGTCGCGTGCGGGACGCGGCCTGATTGTCCTCTCAGTTGCCATCTCGGTTTACGAGATTTACCAGGCAGATAACAAAGTTGCAGAAGCAGGCCGGCAGATAGCCATCAATAGTGCAGGCATTGCCGGTGGTGCAGCAGGCGGGGCGTTAGCGGGATTGGCATGCGGTCCTGGAGCCCCTGTGTGTGTAATGATTGGCGGTTTCGTGGGCGCAGCTTTTGCCGCCTGGCAGATGGGAGTAATTTGGCGATGATGCATCAGGTTTTTAATCTTTCTCTCACAGAACAGCATGCTGCCACGGAAACTGCTCAGGCGCGTAGCGAAGTTATTATTGATCAGCAGTCTAGCGGCATCGTCATCCCGGGTTCGATATTAGAAGCAGCCGTCGAAATCAGCCCTGAAAGATATGTGCTATTTGTCACGGATGGCATCACTTACGAAGAGTCTCTCACCATTGTGCTTTGCCAACGCGGTGAAGGAGTCCAGGAAATCATTCACATCGAGAATGCGTACACTTCCGGTTTTTTTGAAGCACTCAACATCGACGACAATCGCATCCAGTTTAAATTCTTTGAAAACACACTCTGGTCGCTCAGAGTCGCCGACTCCCCTAAATTCACCTTACCTTTCATTGGCGACCCAAAGGGTGTCAAGCGTAGCGCTGGATTGACCAAGCGGCTTATCATGACTTTAAATGATTAGGGGCAGGATAATCTGCCCCTGGTTGACTAACGAAACAGCAACGTTAGCACGACGATGACCACCATCATGATCAGCAGATGGCACACCACTTTATTAAGATTCCGATTCCGCATAGCGCCTCCATGGGGTCAGAACCACTGGCCGAAGCGTTTGATGTAAAGCATTTTCATGCCCTGCGCGACCACGCAGTAACCTAACAACGTAGCAACCAGCCATGGGAAATAAGCCCACGGCAACGGCGTCAATCCCACCATATGCCCCAATGGGGAGAATGGCAGCAGGATGCCTGCAATCATCACACATGCCGTGGTCAGCAGTACCGGTAACGCGGCGCGGCTCTGGATGAAAGGAATTTTCTGGGTGCGCAGCATATGCACCACCAGCGTCTGTGACAGCAATCCTTCTACAAACCAACCGGACTGGAACAGTGACTGCATTTCCGGCGTATTCGCGGCAAATACGTACCACATCACAGCAAACGTCGTGATATCAAAGATTGATGATGTTGGCCCAATCCACAGCATAAAGCGTTTGATATTGCGCGCGTCCCATTTGCGCGGTTTGCGCAGGAACTCACGGTCCATTTTGTCCCATGGCAATGCCAGTTGAGACAGGTCATACATCAGGTTCTGAATCAGCAGATGAATCGCCAGCATCGGCAGGAACGGAATAAAGGCGCTCGCTACCAGCACAGAGAACACATTGCCGAAGTTGGAACTGGCCGTCATGTTCAAATACTTGATGATGTTGCCGAAGGTCTCACGCCCTTTCATCACCCCCTCTTCCAGCACCATCAGATCCTTTTCCAGCAGGATGATGTCAGAAGACTCTTTGGCGATGTCCGCTGCGCTATCCACTGAAATTCCGACATCGGCATCACGCAGAGCTGGCGCATCATTAATCCCATCGCCGAGGAAACCGACGGTGTGCCCTTGCTGCTGCAATGCACGCAAGATGCGAGATTTTTGCAGCGGTGTCAGTTTGGCGAACACCGCGCTGTGTGCTGCCGCCTCCGCCAATTGTTCGTCACTCATCATCGCAATCTGATCGCCTGTCACGATCTCGCCGCTATCAATGCCCACCTGCTGGCAAATCCGTGCAGTGACCACCGGGTTATCGCCGGTCAGCACTTTGACGCTCACGCCATTGTCACGCAGCGCGGTAATGGCTTTGGCGGCACTCTCTTTGGGCGGATCGAGGAAAGTGAGCAGCCCTTCCACGGTTAACCCTTGCTCATCTGCGACGCTCAGCGCCTGCTGCAAGCCCGGCTCCTCCAGTACACGGCTCGCCACCAGCAGGACGCGGAAGCCCTGCTTATTATATTGATGTGCTAGCGCCAGCAACTCTGCGCGGCGTTTTTCGTCGAGCGGCTGAACCAGTTTTCCTTCACGCTCAGCCGTAGCGATGCTCAGCATCTCTTCCACGGCGCCTTTGCAGATCAGCATCTGTTGATTGAGCCGGCGATCGCGCACCACCACCGATACACGGCGACGCACGAAATCAAACGGCAGCTCATCCACTTTGGCGTAATAGTCACCCATGTCCGCCGTCACACGATCTTTGCCGTAGCGCAGAATGGCGCGATCCATCAGATTCGGCGTGCTGCTCTGATAGTGGCTGTTGAGCCAGCTCAGCATCAGGACGCGCGAATTTTCCACTCCAGCGCAATCCAGATGATGCTCAAGAATGATGTTGTCCTGGGTCAGCGTGCCGGTTTTATCGGTACACAGGATGTCCATCGCGCCGAGGTTTTGAATCGCGTTCAGCCGTTTGACAATCACTTTGCGGCGCGACATGGCAATCGCACCTTTTGCCAGGTTGGAACTGACAATCATCGGCAGCATTTCCGGGGTCAGACCCACCGCCACTGCCAGCGCAAACAGCGAGGCATCCAGCCAGTCACCTTTGGTTAACCCGTTGATCAACAGCACGACCGGTACCATCACCAGCATAAAGCGGATCAGCAGCCAGCTGACGCTGTTCACGCCGCGATCAAAAGCAGTTTGCGAGCGATTACCGACAATCGATTTCGCCAGGCTGCCAAAGTAGGTTTCGCCGCCGGTTGCCACTACCACGGCTTTGGCGCTACCGCTGGAGACATTGGTGCCCATCAGACACACGCTGCCGAGTTCCAGCAGTGAAGCCCCGTGATCGCTCGCTCCCACGCCTTTGCTGGTGACGTGGCCCGTAACGTCATATTTCTCAACGGGCAGTGATTCACCGGTCAGGATCGCCTGGCTGATAAACAGGTCACGCGAATCCAGCAAACGGACGTCGGCAGGCACCAGATCGCCAGCAGACAGATAGATAATGTCTCCGGGGACTAAAGTGGCAATATCCACTTCCTGTTTAGCCGGGGGCTGTTGGGCAGATTCCCGACGCAGCACGGTGGCAGTGGTGCGCACCATGGATTTCAACGCCTGCGCGGCTTTATTGGTGCGGAACTCCTGCCAGAAGCGCAGCAAACCGCTGAGCGTTACCATCGTCACAATGATGATGACACCGGTCAGGTCGGTCTCCTCGCCTTTACGTAATGGCAGCAGGTAGTCAGTGAAAAAACTCACCGCTGCCAGCGCCATTAATACGTAGATGAACGGGTTATTGAATGCCTGGATCAGCTGAATCAGCGCGTGTGGTGCTTTATCATGCGCCACCTGATTACGGCCATAGACTTCCAGACGCGCTTCGGCTTCGCGTTCGCTCAGGCCCAGCGCATCACTGCGCAGGCGAACCAGGGTTTCATCGGCGGTGAAACCGGCTTCATCTTCAATCAGATAGCGCGGCGTTTTCTGACGCTGCGGGCGTGCGTTGCTCCAGGATTTTTTTTCCTGGTTGAGTTTCATGTCAGTCATGATGACATTCCTCTATTTATTACGGCAATAACAGTCCCTGTGCGGGGAGCACATTAACGGGGATAAATTAAATTAACGACGATGCGTTAGATGATTAAAAATAACCTATCGGGAATTTCCATATTACCTCCCGTAAATAAAAGACGAAGAAATTCGCTCGTTAAAATAACGAGAAATAGCGATGACGATGTCAATAATGCCGCAGAGAGCGATCTTCAGTCAGTCCAGATTTGCCAGTTAGCCTGACTATGGACGTGCTGAAACGCGCCATAACAGCGGTTAATTCTGCACGCTGAAGATCAGCGCGCGCATCGAGGCGGAGGAAAAAGTGCGTTTAAAATCATGTGCATGATGAAATCCCCACGGATATCTATCCGCTACTATCGTTTAAAAGGGAACAATCATCAGAAAGGAGAGAGGATTGCTGCCCGCCGTGTTGGCAAGCAGCGACAAAAGAATTCGCGCGTCAGCTTGCCTTGTGTTGCCATCTAAAAGGGTGACTGTCCAACTGAATTCTCCTGTTTGAAGTTGGCGCCATTATATTCCTGAAGACTTCGAAGTAAAGTTAATTATTTCCGTTCAGCAACGAGTTTAAATTCCGTTGTAATTTGGTTGATGAAAGGACAAAAATTAGCGAGTCTGTAGCACTGCGCGGCACGATAACAATAACAGTATATTTAACAGGCTTATAACCAATCCGCCGCGCTTAGAACCGTAAAGCATATGCATAGCCATAAATTGACTATTCTTCATTACGGCGCTCTCGTAAACTCGCGTTACTTTTTTAAGGCAAGGAAACAACATGAAAAAAATCATTCCCTCACTGCTGGCGTTATCGCTGGTAGCCGCCTTCTCCTCTCAGGCCGCAACACCAAAAGATACGCTGGTAATTGCGCAGTCGACTGATGATGCTGATAGCTTTGATCCGGCGCAGGGCTTTGAACTCACCACGGTGCAAGCGTTTACTAACATCTATCAACGTCTGGTCCAGTCAGACCCGACCAATCCCACCGATTTGAAGCCAACGCTGGCAACCTCGTGGACGCCAGGCAGTGACAATCGCAGTCTGACTTTTGAACTGCGTAAAGGCGCGCAATTCGCTAGCGGCAATCCGCTGCGTCCGGAAGATGTGATCTTCTCTCTGGGCCGTGTGGTGAAACTGAATCTCGATCCTTCCTTTATTCTGACGCAGCTCGGCTGGAATAAAGACAACGTCGATACCTTCCTGAAGAAAGTCGATGACAACCACGTACAGATCAGCTGGAGCGCCAACGTCAGCCCGGCCTATGTGCTGAGCCTGCTGTCTGCGCCGGTCTCTTCGATTGTGGATGAGAAAACCGCGCAGGCGAATGCCAAAAATGGTGACTTCGGCCATGCATGGTTAGGCACTAATTCAGCCGGTAGCGGCCCGTATCAAATCCGTAAAGTGGTGCTGCATGAAGTGGTGCTGCTGACCGCCAACCCGACGTCACCGGCTGGCGCTCCGAAGCTGAAAAACATTCTGATCAAGAACGTGCCGGAGCCAGCTGCCCGTCGTCTGCTGCTGGAGCAGGGCGATGTGGATATCGCACGTAACCTCGGTGCTGACCAAATCGCAGCGCTGAAAGGCAAAGCAGGCGTGAAGACCGAAGCGATTCCGATGGCCTCGCTCTACTACATCCAGTTCAACGTGGGTGAAAATCCGGTGCTGAAGAATCCAGCCCTGTGGGAAGCCGCTCGTTACCTGTTCGACTATAAAGGTATTGCCAACGACCTGTTGAAAGGCCAGTTCGAAGTGCACCAGACCTTCCTGCCAAAAGGTTTCCTCGGCGCGTTGAATGACACGCCGTACAGCTACGATCCGGAAAAAGCCAAAGCGATTCTGAAGAAAGCCGGCCTGACCAACGTCAGCTTTAAACTCTCCACCAGCAATCAGCCGCCATATCTGGATATTGCGCAAGCCTTGCAGGGCAGCTTTGCTAAAGGTGGCGTGAAGGTAGAAGTGCAGCCGGGTCTGAGTTCTGAAGTCTCTACCCGCGTGAAAGCGCATCAGTACGAAGCCACGCTGAACGCCTGGGGCGCGGACTACTTCGATCCGAATACCAACGCCGCCTCCTTTGCTTATAACCCTGAAGATGGCAGTAAAACCATTGCTTACCGTTCAGACTGGCACATTCCAGAGCTGAGCAAACAGACGCTGGCCGCCACCGCCGAAGCGGACAGCAACAAGCGTGTTGAACTGTACCAGGCGATGCAGCGTGAAGTACTGAAGAACTCGCCATACGTGATCGGCTTGCAGGCCCGCAACCTGATTGCGCTGCGCGATAACCTGAAAGGCTATGTGCAGGGGATTAACCCAGACATGGTGTATTACTCGCAGGTTTCTAAGTAATGGCAGTGTCTGCTTCACAGGCCGGGTTCGCCCGGCCACTCTGGCAACGTTTTAGCCGTCTGGTCACCAGCCTGTTATCGCTGCTGGTGACGCTGATCGGTTTGTTAGCGTTCACTTTCATGTTGTCGCACCTTTCACCGGTTGATCCGGTGCAGCAAATCGCCGGTGACCATGCCAGCGAGGCAACTTACGCTCAGGTGCGCCACGACCTCGGACTCGACCAGCCCGTCTTAGTCCAGTTCTGGCGTTATATCAGCCATCTGGCGCAGGGTAATTTAGGTCTCTCGCATCTGACCAATCAGCCCGTCAGTGCGGATTTGATGCGCACCTTCCCCGCCACCATTGAACTCGCCACCTGCGCAATGATCTTCGCCGCCGTGTTTGGCATCACATTAGCCTTGCTGGCCGCATGGAAGCCGGGCAGCGTGATCGATAACGTGGCGCGCTTTATCTCGCTGCTCGGCTATTCCGTTCCGGTATTCTGGCTGGGCCTGCTCGGTCTGCTGCTGTTTTACGCCGTGCTGCACTGGTCTGCCGGGCCGGGACAGTTGGATGATATCTGGATCTACACGCTGGAGCCGAAAACCGGCTTTGTGCTGATTGATAGCTGGCTGTCAGGCGACCCGGAGATGTTCCGCAATGCGATTGCGCACCTGTGGCTGCCGGTGGTGATTCTTGGCCTGTTAGCGATGGCCGGCATTACACGCTTATTGCGTGCCGCGCTGTTAGAAGAGAGCAGCAAAGAGTATGTGATTCTGGCGCGCGCCAAAGGCGCAGGGCGGACTCGCATCCTGCTGCGTCATATCTTCCCCAACGTGCTGGGGACGCTGATCACGGTGATCGCCCTCTCCTACGCCACGCTGCTGGAAGGCTCGGTGTTAACGGAAACGGTCTTCGCCTGGCCAGGTGTCGGACGTTATATGACCAACGCGCTATTTTCCTCTGATACACCAGCGATTCTCGGCTCGACCCTGCTGATAGGCAGCTGCTTTATTCTGCTCAACGCTGTGGCCGATGCCCTCACCTGGTTAACCGATCCGAGAACCCGATGACTCAACAACTCTCTGAACTGGAGACAGTTCGTCCGCGCCGCCGCCGTGCGCGCGTGACTTCACTGACCATCGGCCTGACACTGGTGGTGATCGTGGTGGCAATGGCACTGTTCGCCCCACTGCTGGCACCGTTTGATCCTAACGCCCAGGTGATCGCCCAACGCTTACAAGCCCCTTCTGCGCTGCACTGGTTCGGCACCGATGGCTTTGGCCGCGATTTACTGTCTCGCGTGATCTACGGTGCGCGTCCTACGCTGCTGCTGGTGTCACTGATTCTGGTGCTGACCATACCGGTTGGTCTGTTGGTCGGCATTACCGCTGGCTACGTTGGCGGCTGGACCGAGCGCGTGCTGATGCGCATCACGGATATTTTCCTGTCGCTGCCGAATCTGGTGATTGCTTTGGCGCTGGTGGCGATGCTTGGTCCGGGATTGATGAACGGTGCGCTGGCGCTGGCATTAACCAGCTGGCCGCCGTTTGCCCGTCAGGCACGTGCGGAAACCCTGGCACTGCGCCGCAGTGATTATCTGGCTGCCGCACGCATGCAGGGCATTACCGGTTTGCGTTTGATGTTCGGCCACATTTTACCGCTGTGTTTGCCAACCGCCGTGGTGCGCGCGGCGCTGAGCCTCGGCGGCATCATTCTCTCCGCTGCGGGGCTCGGCTTCCTTGGCATGGGCGTGCAGCCGCCAACAGCCGAATGGGGTTCGATGGTAGCGGAAGGCAGTAAAGTGATCTTCGACCAATGGTGGGTGGCCGCCGCACCGGGTGGCGCGATTCTGTTCGCCAGCCTGGCGTTTAACCTGACAGGCGATGGCCTGCGCGACCGACTGGATACCCGTCATGCCAAATGATCTGTTAATTGATGCCCAGGGGCTGTCCATCCGCAGTGAAGGTACGCTGTTAGTGGATAATATCGCCTTCCAGATTGGCCGTGAACGCGTGGCGCTGGTGGGTGAGTCGGGGTCGGGCAAATCACTGACCGCCCGCTCGCTAATGGGGCTGCTCTCTCCTTCATTACAGTTGCAGGCCGAACGCTTACAGGTGGTGGGTGCCGATGCGCTCAGCCTGCGCGAACGTGACTGGATCGCCCTGCGCGGCGGTAAAGTCGCGATGGTGATGCAGGACCCCAAATACGCCCTTAATCCAACACGTACCATTGGCTGGCAGGTCGAAGAGCCACTGGTACTGCACCGCAAACTGAGCTGTGCTGAGCGCAAAGAGAAAGTGTGCGAGATGCTGGATGCGGTGGGTTTGCCCGATCCGCGCCAGGTAATGAAACGCTATCCGCATCAGCTCTCCGGCGGTATGGGACAGCGCGTGATGCTGGCGATTGCCCTGATCACCGATCCTGAACTGCTGATTGCCGATGAACCGACCTCGGCGCTCGATCATGCGATGCGCGATCAGGTGCTAGCGCTGATTCGCCGTTTGGTAGAGCAACGCAATATGGGGTTGCTGCTGATCAGCCACGATCTGCAGCAAGTGTCAGAGCACTGCGATCGCGTGATGGTGATGTACAAAGGCAAACTACTGGATACGCTGCCTGCGGCCCAACTCTCTAATGCGAACCATCCTTACACGCGCACGCTGTGGGCGTGTCGTCCCAGCAAAGCGACGCACGGCGAGCGTTTACCGGTGCTGGATCGCGCTGCGCTGGAGGCAGATCATGATTGAGTTAAACAATCTGAGCGTGTCGCACAAGCAGGGCTATGAGCTGCGCACCGTGGTGCATGACGTCTCTTTGCAGGTGGCCGCGGGCGAGTGTTTTGGCCTGGTCGGGCCATCGGGCTGCGGCAAGTCATCGCTGCTGTGGGTGATGGCCGGTTTGAACCCGTTCTGGAGCGGCAGCATGCGACTGGCCGGCACCGATGTGCAGCCAGGTAAAGCCTTTACCGGCCCGCTGCGTCGTGATGTGCAGATGGTGTTTCAGGATCCTTATGCCTCGCTGCATCCACGCCATCGTCTGCGCCGTACGCTGGCCGAACCGTTGAAGATGCTGAAGCGCGATAATATCGACGACCGCATCAACGACGGTTTCCGCCATGTTGGGCTGGACCCGGCACTGGCGGATCGTTATCCGCATCAGCTCTCTGGCGGCCAGCGTCAGCGCGTAGCCATTGTGCGCGCCCTGCTGCTGGAGCCGAAGATCCTGTTACTGGATGAGCCAACCTCGGCACTGGATATGTCGGTGCAGGCGGAAATCCTCAACCTGCTGAATGATTTAAAGCAGAATGACGGATTGACTATGGTGCTGGTGAGTCACGATCCTGATGTGATCGATCATATGTGCGATCGTGCAGCGCATATGGCACTAGGACGGATTGTCGGGTAAGACGTTAAGCTAAATCGTAGCGGATTGCCTGCCACTGAACGGCATCAGCCTGCACTGAAGCTTCAGTGCAGGCTGTTAAAAAGGGCACGATAGTGGAGGCCAGAACGCCTCTGCTGCTGCGAGGGCTATCCGCAGCGCTGAGGCTTTTACGTTGGGCCAGGAGCCAGCCGCAGGGAGGCGACTGGCCCGTACTCCGTGAATTTCACCACTCTGAACTTTTTAATGCGCCATCGCCTGCATCGTTTCACTGCGAATCGACTCGGTCACTTCGGCCTTCAACGCCATAAATTCCGGTGAGGTTTTGATGGTGTAATCACGTCCTTGATTGAAATTCACCGCCACCTCCTGCTTGATGCGGCCCGGCCGGGCGCTGAAAATCGCTACCTTGTTGGCCATAAAAATCGCTTCATCAATGTCGTGCGTCACGAACAACACGGTCTTGCGCGACTGCTCCCACACTGACAGCAACAGCTCCTGCATCATCACGCGCGTCTGATTATCCAGCGCGCCAAAAGGCTCATCCATCAGCAGCACTTTGGGATCGTTGGCCAGTGCACGGGCAATCGCGGTGCGTTGCTGCATGCCGCCTGAGAGCTGGCGCGGATAGTGTTGAGCAAAACCACGTAATCCCACCTGTTGAATGTAATAATCGCTGCGCTCTTTCTGCTGGGCTGCACTGATGCCGCGCTCCTGCAAGCCAAAGCGAATGTTCTCTTCCACCGTAAGCCATGGGAACAGTGTGTAGCTCTGGAACACCATGCCACGATCGGCACCCGGTCCTTCCACGCTTTTACCGTCCAGCCAGATTTCTCCACGCGTGGGTGTATCCAGTCCGGCGATGATGCGCAGCAGCGTGGATTTCCCACAGCCAGAGGGGCCGAGAATGGTGATGAAATCATTCTCTTCCACCTGATAATGAATCGGCTGCAGTGCCTGAGTCTGCTCGCCTTTGGGGCCGGTAAAAATGCGCTCGACACCGCGCACGTTGAGTTTGCTGTGTTTCATTACAGAGTGCTCCATGCAAACAAGCGCCGGTTAAGCACTTTGAACAGATAATCAGAGATCAAGCCAATACAGCCGATAACGATGATGCCGAAAATGATCTGCCCGGTATTCAGTAACGCCTGGCTATCGACGATCATATGGCCGATGCCGCTTTCCGATCCGATCAGTTCGGCGACGATGACGTATGTCCACGCCCAGCCAAGCACCAGACGTAACAATTCGGCAATGCCCGGTGCCGCACCGGGGATCAGCACTCGACGCACGATCGAGCGGTTGCTGCATCCTAACGTGTAAGCCGCTTCCACCAAATCGCGACGGGCACCGCTCACCGTTACCGCCACCATCAATACGATCTGGAAGAAGGAGCCGATAAAGATCACCAGGATCTTCTGGGTTTCACCGATACCGGCCCACAGAATCAGCAACGGTACGAAAGCCGAAGCCGGTAAATACCGGCAAAAGGAGACGAAGGGTTCGAGAAAGGCTTCCCAGGTTTTGTAGGCGCCCATCATGATGCCCAGCGGCACACCTATTACGGCCGCCAGCAGGAAGCCCGACAGTACCCGCATCACCGTCATGCCAATATCCAGCGAGAAGTTGTACTCGGTGAACAACACCACGCCCTGCTGCAGCATGGTCAGCGGATCGGCGAGGAAAGTAGGCGACACCATGCCGCCCAGCGTGACCAACGTCCACACCGCGATAAACAGCACAAAGAACGCCACGCCGAGCGCAATACGTAACCGCAGCGAAATCGCTTTCAACGGCACCATTAACGGATTGTGCCAGCGCTGTGGCGCATCCGGCAGCGCGGCTGGCGGAGTGACGGGTTGGCTTTTACTCATCTCCATCTCCTTTCTCCTGCTTTACTGCACGAAGCTGGCGTCGTACAAACTCTTCACATCCGGCATTTTCTTGATCACGCCCGCACGTAACAGCAGTTTGCCTGCTTCATCACTGAAGGTTTCAATTTCGCCATTGAAGAATTTCTTGTTCTCTTCCGGCCCCTGCCAACGCAAATAACTGGCTGATTCCGCAAACTCCTTGCCCGTGGATTTCACCGCTGCACCCATGATCTCGTTAGACTTGTCCGGCTGCTGTTTGATCATCTCCAGCGCATCGTAATAGCTGGCCACCAGCGCTTTTGCGGCATCAGGGTGTGCTTTCAGGAAGGTAGGCGTGCAACCCAGCGTATCCATCACCATCGGGTAATCCAGCGTGGTGGCGAGGATCTTGCCGGCTTTAGGCTGATTGCGGATCACCGAGAGATAAGGTTCATAGGTCACCGCCGCATCGTTTTGACCCGCCGCAAAAGATTGGGCCGCCGCCTGAGGAGCCATGGTCGCCAGACGCACGTCTTTCATCGTCATGCCGTTTTTATCCAGCATCCAGGCGAGCAGGAAATACGGTGAGGTGCCGGGCGCATCCACCGCGATAGTTTTGCCTTTGAGATCTTTGATGCTGGTGATGTCACTGCGGGCGGCGAGGCCATCAGCACCATAAGATTTGTCCAGCTGAACGATCTGCTTGATCGGCACACCTGCAGCGTTCCAGGAGATGTAGGTTTCTACCGTAGTCGCTGCACACTGAATGGTGCCGGAAGCCACCGCCAGATGTCGGCTGCTCTGCGGAATCATCTTCACATCGACATCAAGGCCGTGCTTTTTAAAGATCCCGGCTTTATCAGCCAGCGTCAGTGGGGCAAATCCGGTCCAGCCGGAAATACCGATAGCGACTTTGGTGTCGGCTGCCTGTGCGGCTAAAGCACTGGCGCACAGGACTACGGCGGTTAATGCACGAACAACGTGTTTCACTGGCTTGCCCATCTTCCACTCCTGATAAAGGTGATGAAAAACAACGGTTGTATAGTCTTATCTATACAAGCCAAGCAATGGCTGTGCCAGATTGTGAAAACCCATTGTGATGGGGAAATGGGGTGGAGACCGCGCACTGAATCGGTGCAGAAATCCTCTGCTGGAGATCACACTGGTGCGAAAGCAACCTTTGGCGGATGGCGCTATACTCACGCCAGTTTTTCAACAGAAGGAACACCGTATGACGGTGAAATTGCGTCCGCTTGAGCGAGAAGATCTGCACTTTGTGCATCAGTTAGATAACAACGCCAGCGTGATGCGTTATTGGTTTGAGGAGCCGTACGAAGCCTTTGTGGAGCTGTCGGATCTCTATGACAAACACATTCACGATCAAACCGAGCGCCGCTTTGTTGTCGAACATGACGGGCAAAAAGCGGGATTGGTGGAGCTGGTCGAGATCAACCATGTGCATCGCCGGGCTGAGTTTCAGATCATTATCGATCCGGGACATCAGGGCAAAGGTTTAGCCAGCCAGGCAGCAAAGTTAGCGATGGATTACGGTTTTTCGGTGCTGAATCTCTACAAACTCTACCTGATCGTTGATCAGGAGAATGAGAAAGCGATTCACATCTACACCAAGCTGGGATTTGAAGTGGAAGGCGTGCTGAAGCACGAATTTTTCATCAATGGTGAATATCGCAATACCATTCGAATGTGCATTTTCCAGCAGCAGTATCTGGCACAGCATAAATCCGGTCATGCGATGGTGAAGCCGACAGCGCAGTAAGACTTGTGTGGTCTTTAACCCATGCGCATGGGGTTAAAGAGCCACTCGCCGGCTTAAGTGAGCGGCATGACGCCATTTCTGCCGCCCTCCGACCTTAACCGCCGCGTGCCCCCACCACGTTGAGACGTGGCTGAGGATGTTCGGGTTTCAGGTCGTACATGCCGCCATAGAACGGATCCACCAGCAGCCAACCGGGGAAGCCCAGTAACGGGATGTTGCCTAACAGATACCACAAGTTGGCACTGGCCTCGATCGGCAGCGTCACCGGTACATAGCCCGGACTCTCCAGCATCACCTGATAATGCTTCTTACCAAAGTAATTGCCGGTGGATTTTGCCAGCTCGACGGTTTGTGGCGTGTAGCCCTGCGCCACCGCGCGGCCCGTCTCATCCTGTACGGTGAAACGTGCACCTTGCGGGACAGAATCGATTTTTACCGGCTGCGTTTCCGTGCCGACAATGGTGGCACAGCCGCTCAGCAGCAATGCAGTGGCAGGAAGAAGATGTCGCAGGTTCATGGCAGGTCCGCAATAGAATCAGATAGGACAGTCTAAACTGCCCTATCCCGCTTTTCACTCGCCTCAATCGCGCTATCAGTGCTGCTTTTCTGGTCTTTATTGCGGTTGACAACAGGCGGCAATCGTCGCGATATCCTGTGGCGTGGTGCGGCAACAGCCACCAATCAGCCGCGCGCCCGCTTGCTGCCACTCAGGGAATTTATCATGCAGCTTGCAGCCCGACGGTGCCGAGTGCCAGGTTTTACTGCTGGCATCGTACTGTTCGCCTGAGTTGGGATAGACCAGCAGCGGCTTGGCACAAAGTGCCTGCAGGGCTTGCAGCGCCGGGGTCACGCTCTCCAGCGCCACACAGTTGATGCCCATCGCCACCACCTGCGGTGCGGTATTCACCAGGTCGGCGACCTGGCTCAGCGGCGTGCCATCGCTGATGTGTTGCGCATCACGCAGCGTGAAGGAGAACCATGCGCTGCTGTCCGGAAACTCTGCCAGCAAACTCACCAGCGCCTGCGCTTCAGCAAACGACGGCAAGGTTTCACACGCCAGCAAATCCACGCCCGCGTCGAACAGCGCCTTGACGCGTGGGCGATGGAAATCTTTCATCTCCGCTTCTGGCAGGGCGTAATCACCGCGATACTCAGCACCATTAGCAAGGTAAGCGCCATAAGGCCCAACGGAGCCGGCCACCAGCAAAGCGGCTTCACTGCCTGATGCCGCACGATAATCATCGCGCGCACGCTGTGCCAGCTTCACACTTTGCGTAATCAATTCCAGCGCCTGCGCCTCATCCAGTCCACGCGCCGCAAAGCCTTGCGGCGTGGCCTGATAGCTGGCGGTGATCGCCACATTGGCTCCAGCAGCAAAATAGTCGTAATGCACCTGATAAATCAGCTCAGGATTTTCCATCAGCACTTTGGCAGACCACAACGCATCGGCGAGATTGCAGCCGCGCGCCTCCAGTTCGGTGGCCAGCGCACCATCCAGAATCAGTGTGTCGTGTTGAGTTAACGCTTCTGCGACAGGATTACGCGACATCATTGGCCTCCCCGGCCTTTAGGTTACGTCGATGCGTGACATGGTATGCGGCATAGCAGAACAGCACAAACGGAATGCCACACCACAGCGCAATACGCTGCGACGGATCGAACGCCAGCCCCACACACGCCAGCAGGCACAGCAGGAAACCGAGAATCGGCGTTAAAGGATAGAGTGGCGCGCGATAGGCGAGTTGTTGCAGCGAACCACCTGCGGCCAGATGGCGACGACGGAACACATAGTGCGAGGCACAGATACTCAGCCACACCGCCACCACCGCAAAACCTGAAATGGCTGACAGCGCCACAAACACGGTATCCGGCGCGATCACACTGGAAAACAGCGCCAGCAAGCCACCGATCATACTGACGGTGATCGCCAGCACCGGAATCCCACGGCGGTTCACCTGTGCGAAACAGCGCGGCAACGTGTTCTCATTTGCCAGTGACCACAGCATGCGTCCCGACGCATACAAGCCGGAGTTAGCGGCGGAGAGGATCGCCGTGAGGATCACGAAATTGAAGATATCGGCCGCGTAGGGAATGCCGATCTTCTCAAACACCAGCACAAACGGACTTTTGACGATGCCCGCTTGATCCATCGGGATCAACGCAGCCAGTACGAATACCGTACCAATGAAGAAGATAATTAATCGTGCCACGGTGGTGCGGATCGCCAGCGGCAGGGCTTTTTGCGGTTGTTCGGTCTCCCCTGCGGCGATACCGATGAGTTCGGTACCTGAAAAGGCGAAGTTCACCGCCACCATGGTCATCAAAATGGGCAAGGTGCCGTGCGGCAGCCAACCTGAAGCGGTCAGGTTACTCAGGCCCGGTGCAGCACTGCCATCCTTCATCGGGATAAAGCCAAACATCGCGCCCGCGCCAAGAATGATAAAGGCAATGATGGTGACCACTTTGATGATGGAGAACCAGAACTCCCCTTCCGCGAAGAAACGCGAGGAGACGATATTCAGCAGATAGATGGCGATGCAGAACACCAGGCACCATAACCACACGGGCGTGGTGGGGAACCAATACTGCATGCAGAAACCAGCGGCTGTCAGGCTGGAGCCAAGCGCCACCGTCCACGTCAGCCAATAGAGCCATGCCACGGTGTAGCCGGTTGCCGGGCTGAGATAGCGCGCGGCGTAGACATGAAACGCGCCGGTTTCCGGCATCGCCACGGCCAATTCACCCAGGCACACCATCACCAGCCACACCACCAGCGCCCCGATCAGATACGCCAGCAGCGTGCCCGCTGCACCGGTGGTCGAGATGATATAGCCGGTGTTAAAGAAGAGTCCGGTGCCAATCACGCCGCCGAGCGACAGCATCACCAGATGCCGCACTTTCATGGTGCGCTTAAAGTTTTCCTGCGAAGAAGTATCCTGCGTTTGCATTATTTTTATCCGTATGGACGTCTGAACATCTATATGGACACAGGGTTATACGCGCCAGCGTGTCAATTTGCAACGTGGCAAAGGGTAGGGGTTTTAAATATCGGGGGGCGGCCCCGCGTCAACGGGGCACAACATCAGGCGCCAAATACGCCTTGCAGATAGCGCTCAAGCGCAATACGCGAGCTAAAACCGTGCGGAATACCGTAGTGTTCCTGGGATTCACCCATCAGATAAAGTGGGAACTGCGTGTAGTGATCGCAGGTTTTCATTTCTGAGGCGGGCTCGGCAAAGTGCTGACTTTTCTCTTTCAGCGTGGGGTGAATGATCAATGCGGTGCGGCCCATGCGCGCTTCGCGATTGACGTAGACATAGCTTTCACCACGACGATAACCGTAGATTTTCGGCGTCAGGGCGTCCATTTCGAACCCTGCCTTTTCCAGTACGCGCGCTACCTCATCCGGACGTAAATACATGCTTGCTCCTCTCTTCTCACAGCCCCGCAACCTTACAACAGCCCGACATACAGGACATTCGGAATTTCCCTAAAGCCTGGCATACGCCTGCGTTTAGTCACGTTTCGTCTACACTAAGTATTACTTGTTAAATCAAAGGGAGCGAAAAAATGTTTAATCGCGTAAGCAAAAACGATGACATTGATATTAATCAGGATGTGAATGAGCTGGCAGATTCGCTCGAAGCATTACTTAAATCTTACGGCAGCGAAGCCAAAGATGAAGTGGACAGCGCGCGCAGCAAAGCGCAGTCGCTGTTAAAACAGACTCGCGCAAAACTGAATAACGGTAACAGCCGTGTTTCTCAGGCAGCGCGTGACGCAAGCTATCAGGTTGATGCCTATGTGCATGATAAACCCTGGCATGGCGTCGGTGTGGGTGCCGCGGTTGGCTTAGTGCTAGGTGCACTGTTGATGTCACGCCGTTAACCGTCACTGGTGTTTAAAGAGAGCCTCGCGATTGCGGGGCTTTTTTATGCCTGTGGTGAATGAATACGCACAAAATTTGACCTAAATTTCACGCCCTGCGCCTTTACAAAAAAATTTTCGGGCCTGGAAGGCGCATGATTTCTGGTGTTAGCGATTATCCGAAGATTAAAATACAAAATCCCTATATCTGGTGGGCTTGACCGCCACGAACACTACATCTAGTATTCAACCCATCAACTCACTACCAGATGTCGTCAAGGACGAAGTTCGCTGCAAACAGGATTTTGCTTCGTATCTCGCATCCAGACCGCAATCAAAGGGAAATACGAATCATGCGCATTATTATTTACACTAAAAACAACTGTGTCCAGTGCAACGCGACAAAAAATGCCATGGACCGCAAAGGTATCGACTATCAGCTGATCAACCTCGATACCCAACCGGAAGCCATTGATAACCTCAAATCCCTCGGCTATCGCCAGGTGCCCGTTGTCATGACCCATGATGACCACTGGAGCGGCTTCCGCCCTGACAAAATCGCCAGCCTGCGCCAGCTCGCTGCAGTCGGGGGATAAGGCGATGTTCCCACTGGTCTACTTCTCGAGCCAGTCGGAAAACACGCACCGATTTATCACTCGTCTGGGACTGCCTGCTCGCCGCATTCCGCTGGATGGCAAGCAGTGCCTCAATATCGACCAGCCCTATATCTTAGTGGTGCCGAGCTACGGCGGCGGCAGCGCGCGAGGTGCGGTGCCCAGACAAGTGATTCAATTCCTTAATGATGACGCCAACCGACGCGGTATTCGCGGGGTGATTGCTGCCGGTAACCGCAACTTCGGTGAAGGCTACTGCCTGGCGGGCGACATTATTGCGCAGAAATGTCAGGTTCCTTATCTCTACCGCTTTGAGCTGATGGGAACCCCCGACGATATCGCTAATGTAAAAGCGGGAGTAACCCAATTTTGGCAACGACAGACACCCTGAACAGCACGCAGCTGGACTATCACGCGCTCAATGCGATGCTGAACCTGTATGACGCCGATGGCCGCATTCAGTTTGAAAAAGATCATGAGGCCACGCGCCAGTTCTTCCTGCAGCACGTAGAGCCGAATACCGTACAGTTCGCTTCGGCGGGCGATCGTCTGCGCTATCTGGTGGCGGAAGGCTACTATGAAGCCACGGTACTGAATCAGTACGACTTCAATTTCCTGTGCCAGTTGCACGATGAAGCCGATGCCTGGGGTTTCCGTTTTCACACCTTCCTGGGGGCGTGGAAGTTTTACACCAGCTACACGCTGAAAACCTTCGACGGTAAACGTTATCTCGAAACTTTCGAGCAGCGCGCCTGCATGGTGGCGCTGACGCTGGCACGCGGTAATGAATCGCTGTCACGTGAATTGCTGGCAGAAATGCTCAGTGGCCGCTTCCAGCCAGCCACCCCAACCTTCCTCAACTGCGGTAAACAGCAGCGTGGTGAATTGGTGTCCTGCTTCCTGCTGCGCATCGAAGACAACATGGAATCGATTGGCCGTGCGGTGAATTCGGCGCTGCAACTGTCCAAACGTGGCGGCGGCGTGGCATTCCTGCTCTCCAACCTGCGTGAATCCGGTGCGCCTATTAAACGTATCGAAAACCAGTCGTCTGGTGTGATTCCGGTGATGAAGATGCTGGAAGATGCGTTCTCTTATGCGAATCAGCTCGGCGCACGTCAGGGCGCGGGCGCAGTGTGGCTGAACGCGCACCATCCGGATATTTTCCGCTTCCTCGATACTAAGCGCGAAAACGCTGACGAGAAGATCCGTATCAAAACACTGTCACTGGGCGTGGTGATCCCGGATATTACCTTCCAGCTGGCGAAAGAGAATCGCGATATGGCGCTGTTCTCGCCGTACGACGTTGAGCGTATTTACGGCAAGGCATTTGGTGATATCAGCATTAGCGAATTGTATGAAGAGATGCTGGCGGACGATCGCATCCGCAAGACTTACATCAAGCCGCGTGATTTCTTCCAGACGCTGGCCGAAATCCAGTTTGAGTCAGGCTATCCGTACATCATGTACGAAGACAGCGTGAACCGTCATAACCCGATTGCTGGTCGCATCAACATGAGCAACCTGTGCTCGGAGATTTTGCAGGTGAACAGCGCCAGCGAATTCCATGACGATCTCAACTATCGTCGCGTGGGCAAAGATATCTCCTGCAACCTCGGTTCGCTGAACATTGCCCATGCCATGGATTCCCGCAATCTGGCACAAACCGTGGAAACGGCGGTACGCGCCTTAACAGCGGTTTCTGAGATGAGCGAAATCAACTCGGTGCCGTCGGTGGCGGAAGGCAATCGTCGTTCACACGCGGTGGGCCTGGGTCAGATGAACCTGCATGGTTACCTGGCGCGTGAAGGCATGGCTTATGGCTCGGAAGAGGCGCTGGATTTCACCAATCTTTACTTCTACTGCGTGACCTATCACGCGGTGCGCACCTCTAACCTGCTGGCACAAGAGCGTAAACAGCGCTTTGATGGTTTTGACCAGTCGCAATACGCCAACGGTCACTACTTCGATAAATATGTGGATCGCCCCTGGCAGCCGCGCACCGCGCGCGTGGCACAGATCTTCGCCGATGCAGGCATTGCACTGCCGACGCAGGCCGACTGGCAGGCATTGCGCGAATCAGTGATGCAGCATGGCCTGTACAACCAGAACTTACAGGCGGTTCCGCCTACCGGTTCAATTTCGTACATCAATCACGCC